>JANXAE010000179.1 GCA_025062235.1 Bryobacteraceae bacterium | reverse complement strand
AGACGGCCAGAGCAAGCCAGGCCAGCCGCCGCCGGCCTTCGTCCATCGGGCTGGGATCGTAGATCGAGGGGTGGCGCATGCCGAACAACAGCAGCAGCACGGCCCAGACGAGCCAGCCCTCCCAGTAGAACAGCCCGATGGGCAGCAACCCGAGCAAAAACACTCGCGACAGGAAGCGGTGCTTGTCGCCGGCGAAGGAATAGAGGATGTGACCACCGTCGAGCTGACCGATGGGCAGCAAATTCAGTGCGGTGGCGAACAGCCCCACCCACGCCGCGCGCGCCACCGGATGCAGGTAGATGTCGGAGGAAGGGACGCCAGGGAAGATGAGTTGCTGCATCACCCACAGCAGCGGGGGCGTTCCGAAGACCAGGTCGCCGCGATGGGCAATGCCCGGAATGACTTTCGAGTAAGCGAGGCCGATGGCGAGCGCGGGCAGCAGCACGGCGAACCCAGCCAGCGGTCCGGCGATCCCGATGTCGAACAGGATGCGTTTGGAATAAATGGGGGAACGGATGCGGATGAATGCGCCGAGCGTGCCGACGAACGTGGGTGCGGGCAGGAAATAAGGAAGGGTGGCGTCCACCCGGTAATAGGTGCATGCCAGATAGTGGCCCAGCTCATGCGCGAGCAGGATCCCGAGCAGGGTGAGGGAGAAAGGCAGACCATCGAGGATGCGCGAGGGGTGCAGCCAGAGCTCGCTCACCGCGGCGAGGTCGCGCTCCAGATCGAAAGCCGGCCGATTGAGGCGGAAGTTGTAAGCCAGCCGGGCGCCCATCATGCTGGTGGTCAGCAGGGTCAGGGCGACCAGCAGCAGGTGCAGCCCGTAACGTTTGCGCGCCCGAGCTGCACGCACGGCATAGGATCTCAAACCTGCCCCGTTGCCGGGGTCGTAGCCGGCGGGACCTGCAGCGTAAGGCTGGAGGGACACGGAAATTGCCGGTTAGAGCGATTGCAACTCCTTGCCGGGCTTGAAGCGCACGGCCTTGCCCGGCGGGATGGCCACCTCCGCACCCGTGCGCGGGTTGCGGCCGATGCCCGTTTTGCGCGGGCGCACGTTGAAAATCCCGAAGCCGCGCAGTTCGATCCGCTCCCCGTTGGCCAGGGCGCGCTTCATGCTTTCGAAGACGGTTTCCACGGCCATTTCCGCCTTCGTCTTGGTAATTCCGGTCGTTTTTACGACTTCGTTGATGATGTCGAGTTTGATCAAAGCGACCTCCTCACGCGACCGGCGGAAAAGGGGACCGGATTCCCGGCCCGCGCCCTTGCAGCGCAAAGCCCATGATAGGGTTCGGCTTACAGGCTTGTCAAGCCACGCCTGGGGCCGTGCTTGCCTCGCTTCGGTTCATCCGCCGAGTTCCGCGAGGCCCTGCTGCCGGGGGGGCATCCGGGGCGTCCAGCGGCGGCAGCCAGCGAGCGAGCTCCTGCTTGAGCGTCCGGTACTGCGGGCCTGCGGCGAGATCGTGCCATTCGAGTGCGTCATTGAGGTGATCGTAGAGCTCCTCCGTGCCGTCGCGGTGACGGATGTAGCGCCGACGCTCGCTCCGCACGGAGTGATTCCCGCGGAGGAAGGTCGTCACGGCAGGCCGTTCCCAGGCCGCTTCAGGATTTTGCAGCAAGGGCAGAAGGCTCGAGCCTTCCAGGCCGGCGCGTGGCGGCAGCCCACACAGCTCGACCAGTGTGGGGTAAATGTCCATCAGGCTAACCGGTCGCGAGCAACGGCTCCCGGCGCGAGTCACCCCCGGGGGCCACGACGATCAGTACATTGTGCGTGGCCCTCTCCCAGAGCGCGAACTTGCGCCAGTGCAGCTTTTCGCCCAGGTGCCATCCGTGATCGCTCCAGAGCACCACGACGGCGTCGCTCGCGTTGGGCCCATCCTCGAGCGCTTCCAACACGCGGCCTACCTGGGCATCCGCGAAGCTGACCGCGGCGAGGTAGCCCTGCACAGCCCTCCGCCACTGTCCGTAGCGGAGGACCCTGCGATGGTCGCTTTCGGTGCGCGCGAACTTGCGCGCCGCAGGCGGCACGTCATCCAGGTCATCTTCCTTGACCAACGGCAGAGTGACCTTGTCCTCGGGGGACATCTCGAAGTACTTGCGCAGAACGTACCAAGGCAGGTGCGGACGGGAGAAACCCACGGCCAGGAAGAAAGGACGCTCGTGCCTTCGGCCGAGTTGGCGCCGCGCCCACTCGGCGACTTTCCAATCGCCCATTTCGCCCTCGGGGACGTCCAGCGGTCCCCAGTCGAAGTCAGCGGCGTCGGGGATGCCGCTGAGCGGCCTGCGAGGAGGCGCGGGATCTGGCGGTCTGGTCTCTCGGTGCGAGGGGTACTAACCCTGCCAACTGACTGGGTCGGGGAAGGCGCCGTGGGATATCTTGCCCGCGCCCGCGACCCAATAGCCGTGCGCCATGAAATGCTGGGGCAGGGTGATGGCCTGGCGGGCGGGGCCAGATTTGCGGAACGGCTGGCGATTGTCGTAGACGCCGGTGCGCGACGGTCGCAGTCCGGTGAGCAGCGCTGCGCGGGAGGGATTGCACAGCGGCGCGGCGCAGTGCGCGTTGGCGAACAGCAAGCCGCGAGCGGCGAGCCGGTCGAGATTCGGCGTGCGAACGTTTGGATGTCCCCCGAGACATCCTACCCAGTCGTTCAGGTCGTCAATGGACAGGAATAGCACGTTGCGCCGCTCGGCAGAGCGGGCAGCGGCGATCGTCGCTCCGGCGAGCGCTTGCAGGAGAATACCACACGATCCGAGCCCGTTCCGCTGCTTCCGATAGAATGGTGAACTTGATCGTAACCCTGACCATCAACCCGGCGATCGACCGCACGATCACGACGGATCGCCTCGTTTTCGAGGACCGCACCTACATCCTCGATAGCACCGAGACGGCCGGGGGACGCGGCATCAATGCCTCGCGAGTCCTCCACTCCTTCGGCGCCTCCACGCTGGCGGTAGCGACTGCGGGCGGTGACAGCGGGCGTCGGTTCGAGCGGCACCTGCAAGCATGCGGATTCCCCTTCGAGCTGGTGCCCATCGCCAGCGAGATTCGCACCAACCTGGCGATCACGGACCGGCAAGGGCTCACCATCAAGCTCAACGAGCTCGGGCCGGAGTTGCAGCCCGCAGAGGTGGAACGGGTCCAGGCGGCGGTGCTCCGCAGGCTGGAGGGCGCCGAGTGGCTGATGCTGTGCGGCAGCCTGCCGCCGGGAGTACCGGAGACTTTCTACGCGTCGCTCATCCGTCTGGCCCATGAGCACAACGTGAAGACCCTGCTTGACACCGACGGTCCTGCCCTCCGCACGGGCATTGCCGCGGGTCCGACCGTAGTCGCGCCCAACCAGCAGGAGGCCGAGCGCTTGCTGGAAACGGCGCTGGTGACGAGAGGCCACGCGCGGCGCGCCGCAGAGCGCATCCGGCAGATGGGCGCCGGATGCGTCGTGCTGTCGTTGGGCAGCCGGGGCGCGGTGGGGGCCTTTCCGGACGGCATCTTCGAGGCCGTCCCACCCCCGGTCAAGGCCGTCTGCCCCATCGGGGCGGGGGATGCGCTCGCCGCAGCGTTCGTCTGGGCGTGGGGGCGGGGTGCCGATCTGGTGGATGCCTTGCGCTGGGCCGTTGCCGCCGGCACGGCTTCGGCTACCTTGCCGGGCGTGCAGTTCGCTTCGTTACCGGAAGCTCGGCAGATCTACGATCGCCTCGAGGTACGGCGGATCTCCGGCCCTAGCCCTTCCGGCGAGGCCGCAGGAAGAAGCGTCCGGTGACGAGGCCCGCCACCAGCAAGAAGATGAACAGCGCCAGCAGCGTGATCAACGTCGCCACCGATCCTGCCACGAGGTAATCGCCGCTGCTCAGCGGGCGCGGCAAGAAGTGGAGCACGAGAGCGACCGCCGCCGCGAACACCAGCAACAGTCCGACCGCGACGAAGAACCAGCGATAGCGCGGGGAACTCATCTTCCGACATCCCGCTCCGACGGTTCGATCGGCTACCGCCGGGACCACCTCGGCGGCCCGCAGCTCCGTCTCCACCATAGCGCAGATAGAGGGGGCCCGGAAGCCGGCAGGCCGGAGCAGAGGTTCGCTCCGGGCAAGAGGGTGCTTCTGTCAGGCGGGAAGCTGCCGGGACTTCCCCAGCACCTCACGCTCGAGCGAGCGGTACTCGCTGGGCGTGACCAAGTGGAAACGGATATCGAGCCGGGTGTACT
>JANXAE010000178.1 GCA_025062235.1 Bryobacteraceae bacterium | reverse complement strand
CCAGAAACAGCGCCGCCGAGGCGTTCGGGCACTGCGCCACGCAAGCCCCGCAGCCGATGCACGCCGCCGCATCCATGGCCTTCTCGGCTGCCTGCTTGGCTACCGGGATCGAGTTGGCGTCCGGTGCGCTGCCTGCGTTCACCGAGATGTAACCGCCGGCCGCGATCAGACGGTCGAAAGCGCTGCGGTCCACCACCAGATCGCGGATCACGGGGAAGGCGCGGGCGCGGAACGGCTCCAGCCACAGCTCGTCGCCATCCTTGAAATGGCGCATATGCAGCTGGCAGACGGTGGTCCCCTGCTCCGGCCCGTGCGCACGTCCGTTGATCATGAATCCGCACATGCCGCAGATGCCCTCCCGGCAGTCGTGATCGAAGGCAATCGGCTCTTCGCCCTTCTGCGTCAGCTCCTCGTTGAGCACGTCGAGCATTTCCAGAAAGGACATGTGCGGATTCACGTTCTGGACTTCGTAGCGGACCATGCGGCCGGCTTCGCTCGCGTTCCTCTGTCGCCAGACGTGCAGGACGATCCTCATTTGTAACTCCGCTCCGTGGGCTTCACATACTCGAATACGAGCGGCTCCTTGTGCAGCCGCGGCGGGTTCCCGTCGCCCGTGAACTCCCATGCCGCCACGTAAGCGTACTCGGCGTCGTTGCGCAGCGCCTCGCCTTCCGGCGTCTGGTACTCCTCGCGGAAGTGGCCGCCGCAGGATTCGTTGCGGTGCAGCGCGTCGTGGCAGATCAGCTCGGCCAGCTCCAGGAAATCGGCCACGCGCCCGGCGCGCTCGAGCGCCTGGTTGAATTCCTCGCCCGAGCCCAGCACGTTCACGTTCTGCCAGAACTCCTCCCTCAGCTCGGGAATCTTCTTCAGCGCGTACTGCAACCCTTGCGCGTTGCGCGCCATCCCGCAGTACTCCCACAGCAGCTTGCCCAGCTCGCGATGCAGCGAGTCCACCGTCCGCCGCCCGCGGATGGCAAGCAAGCGCCGGATCCGCTCGCTCACCTCCCGCTCGGCGTCCCGGAACTCCGCCTGATCCGTGGCCACCTTCTCGAGCTTCGTCGAGGCCAAGTAGTCGCCCACCGTATAGGGCACGATGAAGTAACCGTCGGCCAAACCCTGCATGAGCGCGCTGGCCCCCAGCCGGTTGGCCCCGTGATCGGAGAAGTTCGCCTCCCCGATCACGAACAGGCCCGGAATGGTGGACATCAGGTTGTAATCCACCCAGAGGCCGCCCATCGTGTAGTGAATCGCGGGATAGATGCGCATGGGCACTTTGTAGGGATCCTCGCCCGTCAGGCGCTCGTACATCTCGAAAAGATTGCCGTAGCGCTCCCGGATCCCATCCACGCCCAGCCGCTCGATGGCGTCGCGGAAGTCCAGATAGACCCCGTAGCCGGTTGGGCCCACGCCCCGCCCCTCGTCGCAGACCCGCTTGGCGGCCCGCGAAGCGATGTCGCGGGGCACCAGGTTGCCGTAGGCCGGGTACATGCGCTCGAGGTAGTAGTCCCGTTCCTCTTCCGGGATTTCGTTGGGCGGTCGCGTGTCGCCCTTCCTGAGCGGCACCCAGATGCGGCCGTCATTGCGCAACGACTCGCTCATCAGCGTCAGCTTGGATTGGTACTCGCCGCTCACCGGGATGCAGGTGGGGTGGATCTGCGTGAAGCAGGGATTGGCGAAGAAGGCCCCCTTGCGATAGGCCCTCCAGATGGCCGTGGCGTTGGCCCCCTTGGCCATCGTCGAGAGGTAATAGACATTGCCGTAGCCGCCCGTGGCCAGCACCACCACGTCCGCAACGTGGGATTCGATCTTGCCGGTGACCAGATTCCGCGTCACGATGCCACGGGCACGCCCGTTGATGACCACCAGCTCGAGCATCTCGTGGCGCGGGTACATCGTCAGCCGCCCGGCCGCGATCTGTCGCTGCATCGCCTGGTAAGCCCCCAGCAGCAGCTGCTGGCCGGTCTGGCCGCGGGCGTAGAACGTGCGCGAAACCAGCGCCCCGCCGAAAGAGCGGTTGGCCAGCACGCCGCCATACTCGCGCGCGAAGGGAATCCCCTGAGCCACGCAATGGTCAATGATGTCCACGCTCAACTGCGCCAGCCGGTAGACGTTCGATTCCCGCGAGCGGAAATCGCCGCCTTTGACCGTGTCATAGAAGAGCCGGTAGACGCTGTCGCCATCGTTCTGGTAGTTCTTGGCGGCGTTGATGCCGCCCTGCGCGGCGATGGAGTGCGCGCGGCGCGGGGAATCCTGGTAGCAGTAGCACTTGACGTTGTAACCCAGCTCGGCCAGCGTGGCCGAGGCCGAGGCCCCCGCCAGCCCGCTGCCCACCACGATGATCGTGTACTTGCGCTTGTTCGCCGGACTGACGAGCTTCAGCTCGAACTTGTGCCGGTCCCAGCGCGTCTCGATCGGTCCCCCAGGGCACCTGGAGTTCAGTTCCATCACTCCACGCCTCCGCCGATCAGGCCGGTGAGCACCGCCACCGGGATGGAAAGATAGCCCAGAGCCGTGAGCACTCCCACGGCGTGCGAGATGCGTTCCAGCGCCGGCCGGTAGCGCTCGTCATCCAGGCCCAGCGTGTGCAGCATGCTCCAGAGGCCGTGCCAGACGTGCACGCCTACCAGGGAAACCGCCACCATGTAGGCCAGCGACACGTACCAGATGCGGAAGCCCCGCACCACGTTGTCGTAAACGTCCAGCGGTTCGAAGGGCAGGCCGGCCTGACCGGTCGTCAGGTGCAGGACGTGAAAGATCACGAATGCCGCAATGAGCGGCCCGGTGAGGATCATGGTGCGCGCTGCGTACGCCGCAGGTACGTCCACCTTCTTCACGTAGCGCACCGGCCTCGCCCGCCTCTTCGACCACCACAGCTGCAAGGTGAAGACAATGTGCAGGGCCACCGCGAGCAGCAGCACCAGGCGCGCCGCCCACAACAGCGGCCCTGAGCGGTGCAGCAGCTCTGCGTACGCGTTGATGCGCTCCCTGCCCAGGAAGATTTGCAGGTTGCCCAGCATGTGGGCCACTACGTAGCCGATGAGCACCAGCCCGGTCACCGCCACGATGACCTTCTTGCCCGCCGGGGCCTCGTAGAAGGCGATCCTTTCCTCTGGCTTCGCAACGATTGCCGCCCTCATGACCGAATCCCTGCGCCCGCCCGAAGAGACCGCCATTATATACCCGCGCCGCCCCACGCTGCGTCGCGCCCGCCGGGTGGCCGTGATTGCGGCCCTCGCCTGCGGCGCGCTACCGTAGTGGGGTGGGTTCGTGGCGTCGCGGCCTGCTGATGGTTTTCACCGGCGACGGCAAGGGCAAGACCACCGCCGCCATGGGCAGCGCCCTGCGCGCCATCGGGCACGGCATGAAGGTGCTCATGATCCAGTTCATCAAGGGAACCTGGCACTATGGCGAGCTGGATGCCGCCCGACTGCTGGGCGGAGCCCTGGAGATCCGCCCCATGGGCCGCGGCTTCCTGAAGCCCGGTCAGAGCACGCCCGATCCGCAGCATATCGAAGCCGCCCGGCAAGCCCTGGCGGCGGCCCGCTCCGCGATCGAGTCCCGCGGCTATGATATGGTGATCCTCGACGAGATCAACAATGCGGTGGATTACGGCTTGCTGGACATCGCCGAGGTGCTGGAGACGCTGCGCCTGCGGCCCCCGGAGATGCACGTCATCTGCACGGGCCGCAACGCCCACCCCCGCCTGATCGAGGAGGCCGACTTGGTCAGCGAAGTCCGCGCCGTAAAGCATCCCTTCGACAAAGGCATCCGGGCGCAGCGCGGAATCGAGTATTGAGCCATGCCCTGGTTCACGCGTCCTAAACCGAAAACCGAGTCCACGCCGGCCGAGGGAGAGCGCCGTGTCCGCACCGAAGGCTTGTGGCTGAAGTGCGAAGGTTGCCGGCAGATCATCTGGCGCAAGGCGCTCGAGCAGAACCTGCACGTCTGCCCCAAGTGCAGCTACCACTTCAAGATTGACGCCGTGACGCGTCTGCGGCAGTTGCTCGACGGCGACTGGGAGACCTACGACGACGCCATGGTCTCGACCGATCCGCTCGAGTTCGTGGACGCCAAACCTTACAAAGAGCGCCTGGCCGCGATGCGTCAGGCCACGAATCTCAACGATGCCGTGATCTCGGCCGGCGGCACCCTCAATGGCCGTCCCGTCTATATCTGCGTGCTCGAGCTCAAGTTCATCGGCGGAAGTATGGGAGCAGT
>JANXAE010000177.1 GCA_025062235.1 Bryobacteraceae bacterium | reverse complement strand
TCGTCCGCGAGCCATCGCCCCCCATCATAACCCCCGGCGGGCATTCCCTCGGTCAAGCCTTGCAAGCGCGCAGAGCAGGCCTCGGCTGTCGCCAGCCCGAAGGCTGTGGCAGGACAGCCACGCCGGGCCGTGCGATTGTTGCAAGGTTGCAACGTCCAGCGGATGGAACCACTAAGATTATCAAGTACTTAGCTCCCAGGCGGCCAGCGTGCAAGGGCGACACCGAGAGGAGCACCCGCTTGCGCTTCGAGACCACGTTGAGGCGTCCTGCCGAGGCCGAAGGCGTCGGCTTGCACAGCGGCGCGCCCGTGCGCATTCGCCTGGTGCCCGCTCCGGCGGGCACGGGCATCGTATTCGTCCGCACGGATCTGGACCGCTTCGAGGTCCCGGCCGCTTGGCGTTGCGTCGCCCGCGTCAGCTACGCGACCAGCCTGATGCACAAGGGCGTCCTCATCTCGACGACCGAACACCTGCTCAGTGTCTTTTACAGCATGGGCATTGACAACGTCTATGTGGAGATAGACAACCTCGAGGTGCCCATCCTGGATGGCAGCGGGCGGCCTTTCGTCGAGTTGATCCAGCAGGCGGGCGTGCGGCAGCTCCGGCGCGAGCGGCGTTATATGCGGATTCGCCAGCCCGTCGCGGTGCGGGATGGGATCCGTCGCATCGAGATTCTGCCTGCGGACCGGTTCCTGCTGACGTGCGAAGTATACTTCGATCACCCGTTGGTGGGACGTCAGAAGCTCGAGCTCGAGGTGACGCCCGAGCGCTATGCGCGTGAGATCGCGCCCGCACGCACCTTCGGCTTCTTCCACGAACTGGACACCCTGCGCAACATGGGGCTTATTCGCGGAGCCTCGCTGGAGAACGCCGTTTGCTTCGATGCGCGTGGCGTCATGAATCCCGAGGGCCTGCGCTTCCCGGACGAGCCTTGCCGCCACAAGGCGCTCGATTTGATCGGCGACCTCGCCTTGATCGGCAAACCCATTCTCGGCCATGTGGTGGCCGAGCGTGCTGGCCATGCCATGCATGTGGCGCTGGTCCGGCGGATCATGGCCGATCCTTCGCTTTACGAGCTGGTGACCTTCGACGAGTGGGCGACCCGCGTGGCGGCGGCGCTGGTATCCTGAGGTTCGCGTGCCCCTGCGATGGGACTTGTGAATCTGCCGAACCTGCTATCGCTCGCGCGCCTGATCGCCAGCGCTCCCGCCTTCTGGGCGATTCTCGAGGGTCGTTTCACGCTGGCCCTGATCTTGCTGCTTCTAGCCGGAGTGAGCGATGTCCTCGACGGCGTGCTGGCGCGGCGGCGGCGGCAGGTGACGCGCTTGGGAGCCTACCTGGATCCGGTCGCCGACAAGCTCCTGCTGAGCGGGTCTTACCTGGCACTGGGGATGGCGGGTGTTGCGCCAGGCTGGCTGGTGGCGATCGTGCTCGGGCGCGACGCACTCATCCTGCTGGCCGTGGGCGCGGCACTGGCTTTCTCCTCCTTGAGAGAGTTTCCGCCGTCGGCGTGGGGAAAAACCAGCACCGTCGTGCAGGTCGTCACGGGGGTCACACTCCTTGCCTCCGCCGCCTGCCCTTGGCCCTGGCTGGGACAATTCGCTGCGTTTCTGGTGTGGCTGACGGCGGCCGCCACCCTGTGGAGCGGCCTCGATTACGCCATAGGCATGCTCGCGCGCCTGCGCCGGTTGGACGCCGCCTGAAACTCCCTACGCTGCCTCACTTGCCCATCTTGCGCAGGTTTTCCAGGCTGCGCCGCACGGCCTCGAGACCTGGGTAAGCGCCGCTTTCCTCCTCCACGATGTACCACTCGGTGCCGCCCACTGTCTCGCAGGCTTCGAAGAACTCCTTCCATTTCACGTCGCCTTCACCGATGATAGCGTCGCGCTTGCTGGCCGAGTGCTCCTTGATGTGGACCGTAATGGCGCGACCCGGGTACTTGCGGACGTAGGCAACCGGGTCCCCGCCGCCCATCATGCAGTTTGCGGTGTCAATCTGCATGACGACTTCCTTGGGCGTGCTGGCGAAGAACAGGTCCCATGGGATCTCGCCGTCTATGGGCTTGAACTCGACGGCGTGGTTGTGGTAGCCCACGCGCATCTTGTGCGGCTTGACTTTCTCGGCCAGCTCGCCGAACAGCTTGGCCGTGTCGAGCCACGCTTGCCGCGAGGCGCGGTACTTTTCCGGCAGCGAGGGCACGATCAGATTCGGGTTGCCCAGGATCTGGTTGAACTCGATCGTACGCGCCAGCTCGTCGCCCAGTAACGTGGTGATGGGCGTGTGGGTACCGCAGCAGCGCAGTCCGTTGTCGTCCAGGATCTTGCGCAGTTCCTTGGCGGACCGATTGTAATATCCGGCAAACTCCACGCCCTGGTAGCCAATCTTCGCCAGTCCGGCTAGCGTGCCTTCCAGATCCTTCTGGCACAACTGGCGGACCGACCACAACTGGACCCCGATGGGTACCTTGCCGCGCGCCTGAAGCCTGCTCAGGGATGCAAGCCCGGCGGCGATGGCAAACGAGCGTCGCGTAATGAGGTGCATGATCTTTCTCCCGGTCCCTTGTTATATCACGATTGCCACCTCGCCGCAGCATGGCGTCCAGCCGTCTTGCGACGGCGAACAGGGCTGCAGCCAAAGTCTTTCTCCTCCCGGACGGCCTGTGTTAGTATGAGAGCAGGCTAGCCGCTGCGGAGAGGTGGCTGAGTGGTCGAAAGCAGCGGTTTGCTAAACCGTCGTAGGGGCTATAAACCTCTACCGGGGGTTCGAATCCCCCCCTCTCCGCCAGCCATTGAAAGTAAACGACTTAGCAGCATCCCGCTGGCACAGCAACAGCAAGCTGCCCCGCGCAAAAACAGCCGGTTGCCCATCTTTTGCCCATCCGTTTTGCCGACCGCCCAAGCCTTGCCCATCCATTGCCCATCCAGAGACTCACTCAGCTCGCCCTCAGTGACTACCCCGCACGCCCTTGAGCGCCCAGCAGAGGCGCCCGCAGTCGAGCTTCTGCTGGAAGCCGGCGCCGTAGTCCGAACGTTTGCGCTCCTCGATTAGGCGCAGGATGAGGGCGGGATCGTCATCTCGCAGGTAGGCTCGTACGATTCTGCCCTTGCGGGTCCGGACGATCCAGAAGTTTCCGTTGCGCTCGACTTCCGCGGCCGGCCAGAAGGCCAGCAGATGCCGGTCGGGCGAGTAGACGGCAACCAGTCCCTCTTGGGCTCGATCCATGGGC
Source organism: Bryobacteraceae bacterium (assembly GCA_025062235.1). Lineage (GTDB taxonomy): Bacteria > Acidobacteriota > Terriglobia > Bryobacterales > Bryobacteraceae > DTHT01. The sequence continues at coordinate 1,067 of JANXAE010000177.1, read as the reverse complement.
GGCGAATATTGAGCCACGGGCGTTCGAAATTGAGCCACACCTTTACCTGCCTGCGATGAATGAACTCCGGCTCACCTGATAAGCGGCTGCTGGAGGCGCCGCTCCCTTGCTTTGGGCGGCGAAGACTCTGGCGTGTTCCTCCAGCTTGAAGCCGGCCATGTACAGGCTGAACAGCGCCGCGGTCGCGTAGGCCCTGGCGTCCAGCGCTTCATTGCGCGTCCCGGCCGGCCGCGAAAACTTCCGCTCTCCGCGCTCGACGACGATGCGCTCGCTGACCAATTGCTCGAACCAGTCTCGTTGACGGTCCAGGGGAAAGTGGCAGTAGCCGGGCCCAGGCCGCTCCACTCGCAGGCGCGAGTACACGCGCTCCTTGGCACTGTCTGCGCCGATCAGGAACAGCTCGCCGCGATGGCGGCCGCCCGTCGTCGCCCGCCGCGGCCAGATGGGTTTGCCGAACCCGGAGGCGCCCTTCACTGCCCAAATGCGCCGCCCGCGGCGGGCAGAGCAGAATTCGATCACCGTCGCAGTTTCGAACCCCGCATCAATGCATGCCGCAGCGACCGGCAGCAGCAAGCCGCTCTCATGCCGCCACTGGCGTGCCAGTAAGCGGTCCAGATCCGCCCAGACCTCCGGCTGGCCTGTATCGCCGTGCAGGACGAAGTAGCCCAGCGACCAGCTTTCCTCGCCGGCCCCCCAGCCCACAACTTCGCATTCGATGCGGTCGGCCTGCACGTCCGCGCCGGCGGTGATCAGCACCACGCCGGCGGGCGCCTCCGCCGCAAAGGGCTCGCGGCGGGCGTACAGCGCATCGGCCTCGAGCGGCACGGCCGCTTCGTCGCGCCATGTTTCTCCGAGCACGGTGTTGACGAAGACTTGAAGCGTTTCGCGGGTTTTCCTGGCTTCCAGAAACTCGCGGGCAAGATCGGGCCAGCCGGGCCAGCCAACGGGCGCGTACAAGGCGCTGATGTGGTAGCCGCGGGTCTTGCCGTCGCCGGCAGCCGTCGCGCGCCACTCACCGCGCGCCAGCATCTCGGTCTTCTGCCAGTTCTCGTGCGGATGCTCGCAGG
>JANXAE010000176.1:4064-4297 GCA_025062235.1 Bryobacteraceae bacterium | reverse complement strand
GGGATCACTTCGGTGTCGGCCGGTGGGTAGAATTCCGCGCCCAGGTACACCATCAGGCCCTTCTCCTCATCCGGCTGGATGCGCACCAGCAGCTTGTCCTGCGCGTAGTTGAGCAGCTCGGTGAATTCCTGGAAGCCGTAGCGCTTGCAATCGAAATCGGGATGCTCCTGCTTGACCCATGTTTCCAGCTCTTCGGCAAGCACCCCGTTGTCCATCTCCAGCCGGTGAGTCTC
>JANXAE010000176.1:0-4054 GCA_025062235.1 Bryobacteraceae bacterium | reverse complement strand
AGCACGTCGCGCAGCAGGGGCAATGCCTCCTCGGGCTTGAGCGGTGGCCGCTCGGGTTGCGCAGCGGGCTTGCGTTCGATGAAGTACCGTCCCTCGGCGCCGCTGATGTTCACGAAGCCCGCAGCCTGGAGCTTCTCGACGAACTCGGTGAAGGTGCTGGCTCCGTACGCCTTCTCGTTGAAGGCCGGATCCAGTTGCAGCATGGTGGACTTGAGCAGGCCGAGCTGCGGTTTGGCGCCGCGCCGCTCCAGAGCTTGCAGGGCGCGCTCCAGCAGCGGCATGGCCTGCGCCAGGTCCAGGGGCTCCGGGCGCGGGCGCTGGGGCCGTGCCTGCCGGGCCTGCGACTTCTCGCGCGGTTCGGTGTCGAGCAGGGACTCGAAGCTGATGAACTCGTGACAGTTCTTCTGGAGGATCGTGCTCGTGAAAGCGCGGCCGCCCACCACGAAGACCGTCTTGCCGTACATCTTGAGCTTGTTGACCAGGGGGATGAAGTCGCTGTCGCCGCTGACGATGGCGAAGGCGTTGATGTGGTCGTGGGTGAAGGCCATCTCGAGGGCATCCAGGGCCAGATTGATGTCGGCGCCGTTCTTGTCGCCTCGGGGCGAAATCACACGCTGCACCATTTGCACGGCGTTCTCCGCCATCTGGCGTTTGGCCTGCTCGTTGCGGCCCCAATCGGCGTAGGCGAACTTGGCCACGATGTCGCCGCGCTCCTTGAGCGCGTCCAGTACGACGCCGACGTCGAATTCGCCCCTCAGCGTGGATTTGACGCCGATCTCGATATTGTCGTAGTCAATGAAAACGGCGATTTTGAGCTTGTCCTGCATGTGGCGCCTCCGGGCGCGAGGGTGCGGGCCGCCTGCTGGGGCGGTGGCCGGCTACCTTCAGGATACTCCTTTGCAGGACCGGCTGCCTGCGGCGGTCTGCCGTGCGCGATAATGAAATTGCTCGCCCTCCTCAGGGTCCGGGCCGAGATGCTCAGGCTGGAAAACATCGCGCTGGTGCTCGGGGGCAAGCCCCTGCTGCACGATCTGAACCTGCACATCCGGGAGGCCGAGATCCACAGCATCTTGGGCGCCAACGGCACCGGCAAGTCCACGCTGGCTTCCCTGATCATGGGCCTGAGCGGCTACCGGCCGACGGCCGGACGGGTCTTTTTCCGGGGGGAGGACATTACCGACCTGCCCGTGTGGGAGCGCGCGCGGCGGGGCATCACGCTGGCCTGGCAGGAGCCGGCCCGTTTCGAAGGGCTCACGGTGGCCGAGTACCTCGAGCTGGCGCGCCGGCACGGCGGCAACGGCGATCTCGACGCGCGGGAGTGCTTGCGCAAGGTCGGGCTGCCGCCCGAGAAATACCTGAAACGAGCGGTGGACGTCACGCTCAGCGGGGGCGAGCGGCGCCGTGTCGAGCTGGCTTCGGTGCTGGCCATGCGTCCCAAGCTCGCCATTCTCGACGAGCCCGACTCGGGAATTGATCCGCTGGCCATCGAAAACATCGTGGACGTGATCCGGACCATCGCCCGCAACGGAGGCGCCGTGCTGCTCATCACGCATCACGAGCACGTGGCCGCCGTCGCCGACCGCGCCTCTTCGCTGTGCGGCGGAACGATCCTGAAGACCGGCGACCCGGCCGCCATCGCCCGCTTCTATCGCAACCATTGCCTGGAGTGCCTGCACGTGAACGAGCCGGGAGCCGAGGAGGTGGCCGGTGCTTGAAACCTCGACCGAACTGGGGGATCTTTCCCGCGCCATGGAGCCGGCCGGCGCCCCGCCCGCGCTGCTGCTGCACGATCGCTTCGCCGGCCTCGCCGTCAGCCACAACCGCATCCTCAGGCGTCGCGAGATCCCCGGTTTGCGGATCGAGGGCGAGGAGACGCCCCAAGGTGCGCGGGCACGGATCACGGTCGAACCCGGCGTGCATCTGGCCCAGCCGGTTCACCTGTGCTTCGGCGTGCTGCCTGAAGAAGGCGTGCAGGAGATCGTCTCGGAGTTCGAGATCGGCGAGGGCGCGCGGGTGAGCTTCGTGGCGCATTGCTCGTTTCCCAACGCCGTGCGCGTGGAGCACCGGATGCGGGCGCGCATCCACGTCGGCCGCGGGGCGTGGATGGAGTACAGCGAGACTCACTACCACGGGCCGCAGGGCGGTGTGGAAGTCCTGCCCGTGGCGCACATCCGCGTCGGCGAAGGCGGCTTCTATCGCAGCGCCTTCAAGCTGGTGGAAGGTTCCGCCGGCGTGGTCCGTTTGGATTACGTGGCGGAGTTGGAGCGGGAGGCAGTCTGCGAGTTGGACGCCAAGGTGTACGGCAAGGGCCGGGACAGCATCGTCATCCGGGAATCGTTGGCGTTGAACGGTGAGAACGCACGTGGGTTGGCCAAGACGCGCATAGTGGCCTCGGACCAGTGCGTCAGCGAGGTCATCGGCGAGGTCACAGGCAACGCTCCCTACGCCCGGGGCCATGTGGACTGCGTCGAGATCCTGACCGGACCCCAGGCACGGGCCAGCGCGATTCCCAAACTGCTGGTCAATGACCAGCGGGCCAAGCTCACACACGAAGCCGCCATCGGAAGCGTGGACAAGAAACAGATCGAGACCTTGATGGCGCGGGGCCTTTCCGAGGCCGAAGCCGTGGACGTCATCGTGCGCGGCATGCTGCGCTGAGCAACGCAAAGGCCGCGGCGGCGGCAATTCCGTACGGCCGGGATCGGCGAGCCCGGGACATCGCGCGGCAGGCGCGCCCAAGCGGCGCGCGTTCACACGATGGCCTTGAAACCGTCCGGGCTCAGCCTCGCCCGGCGTCCCCTACGGTACGCGACATTCGCCAGGTGCGGCCCGGCGACCGCGTTGGCCGCGGCTTCGACGGGGCAAGTCGGGTCCTGCCGCGTCCTGATGCACTCGAGGAAGTTCTGTACGTGGGCCTCGATGGGCACGCCCTCCCGCACGTCCATCACTGGCTTGCGGTTGTCGGGCTGCGCCCAGGGTTCCTTGTAGAGTCGGAATCCCGCCTCGTCCAGCACGAGCGTGCCCTCGTCGCCCTGGAACGTGATGGACCAGCCGTTCTCGTAGGAGTTGCAGTAGTTCAGCGTCCAGGTGCAGACGAAACCGGGGAATTCGAAGACGGCGCAGAAGACTTCCGGGCACTCGGCGCCGGTCATTTTGACGACTTCGCCCCAGCAGACGGCCGAGCGCGGCGGTCCGCTGCGGGTGAAACGCAGCACGCAGTCCATCAGGTGCGTGCCCTGGTCGGTCATGTGCCCGCCCGAATAATCCCAGAAGCAGCGCCAGGAGCGGAAGCGCATCGGCTCGAGCGGGCGCTTGGGCGCCTTTCCCAGGAAGCGCTGCCAGTCGAGCTTGCCGGGCAGGGGCGAGTTGTTCAGCGGCCGCGCGGTGTTCCAGTTCCACATGGGCTTGACCATGGAGATCCTGCCCAGCGCCCCGTCGGCGATGACCTTCTCGGCCTTGGCGATCACGGGGGCGCTGCGCCTCTGCATGCCCACCTGGACCACGCGCTTGGTGCGCCGCACGGCCTCGATCATGCGCCGGCTCTCGTCGAGCGTGTGGGACAGGGGTTTTTCCAGATAAACGTCCTTGCCCGCCGCCACCGCGTCCAGCAACTGGGGGCAGTGCCAGTGATCGGGCGTGGCGATGATGACGAAGTCCATGCCGGGATGCGCGAGCAACTCGCGGTGATCCCAGTAAGCCCTGGCCTGCGGCGCATCCTTCTGCGCCTCCTGCAAGTTGGGTTCGTAGACGTCGCAGAGCGCGACGCATTCGGCGCCCAGCTTCCGGAAGACGCGGTTCAGGTAACGGCCCCGGCCTCCCGTTCCGATCACGCCGTAGGCCGGCCGGTCGTTGGCGCCGAATGCACTGTGCCGTACGAACAGGGGTGCGGCGATGGCTGCTGCTTCACTCAGGAAGACTCTGCGATTCCGCTCCATGAAGACTCCTTGAAATCGAGCCTGCGCGGGCGGCGCCGGGCTGGCCGCGCGCCCCGCCAGAGAAGGATACTTTGACACCCGCGCCGGGTGTTCGTCAACAGAGCCGCCGGATCTGACCC
>JANXAE010000175.1 GCA_025062235.1 Bryobacteraceae bacterium | reverse complement strand
TCTTCGGCGAGCAGATACAGGGTTGCACCGTCGGGGCTGATCGCGAAGGTACTGACCGAGCGGTCCCAGCCCTCGGTGACGATGCGAGGCGGGCCGGCGACCGGCCAATCGAAGCGGGCCAGGCGATCGAGGTTGTAGATCTTGCCCGTGTAACGCTCACAAAGCGTGTAGAGCGCCTTGCCGTCCGGGCTGAAGACGGGACGCCAGAAGCTGTCGCGGCCACTGGTCAGCGCGCGGGGCTCCCCGCCATCGAGCGAGACCTCGTAAAGGTGCGTGGGAACGAAGGAGTAGGCGGCCGTGTGCGCCTGCGTGGTGGCGACGAAGACTAGCGAGCGGCCGTCCGGCGCCCATGCTGCCTCGAGTGACTCGCCGCCTTCGGGCTCCCGGCGTCCGCGGAAGCCGGGCTCAGCCGCGAGCTTGGTTCCAGCCAGCAAGTCCCGGGCTTTGGCGCCCGGCACGGCCTCCTGTACGAACAGGTGCGGGCGTGCTTCCTCGATCCAGCGATCCCAGAAGCGCACGGGGAAGGTCTCGTAGATGCGCGCTCGCGCCTTGCGCGCTCTGAGTTCGGCGGCGATCTTGCGGTTGGATTCCTCGTCCGTGGCGCCCGGATAGACCAGCGACGTGAAGGCGATCATCTTGCCATCCGGGCTCCAGCGCGGCGCAGATGCGCCCATCGTCAGCGAAGTCAGGCGCACGGCCTCGCCACCCGCCAGATCGAGCACGTAGATCTGGTTGGCCTCATCGCCTTCGCGACGCGCACAGAACGCCAAGCGACGTCCGTCGGGACTCCAGGCCGGATCGCTCTCCGGACCGCGCGTGGCGGTCAACCGTCGGGGCGGGCTGCTGCCATCGGCGGGTACGATCCAGAGATCGGACACCTGCTCGCGCTCGTCGTAGGCCGGTTCGACCAGCGAGAAGACCACCCAGCGGCCATCGGGGCTGGGCACCGGCGCCCCCACACGTTTCATGAGCCAGATGGCTTCGTGGCTGATCGGTTTCTTCTGCGCCGGCGCCAGCGTCGCCAGCGCGATCAAAGCGAGCGTTGCGCGCCCGCGCATGGCTCGACCTCAGTTGGAAGGCACGGATTTGGCCGGCTCGGCGCGTTGGGCCGGCGGCGGCAGCGGCTTGCGCGGCATCAGGTCAGGCCGCGTGGCTGCGTGGTAGACACAGGAGGCGATCACCGCGGAAGCCTGCATCAGATCGCTGCGCGGCAACCGGTCGTAGACGTCCATGTTCGAGTGGTGCACGCGCGTCGAGTAATCGAGCGGATCTTGCAGGAACTGAAAGCCGGGCAGGCCCACGGCGTCGAAGGAGAGATGATCCGTGCCGCCGGTGTTGGCGATGGTTACGGTCGTGACGCCCAAGTCGCGGAAGGGGGCCAGCCACGCTTCGAAAATGGGACGGGCCATGTCGTTGCCTTGCAGGTAGACGCCGCGGATGCGGCCCGCGCCATTGTCGAGATTGAAGTAGACCGAGAACTTGTGGAAATCCGGCTTGAGCGTCATCGTCTCGCGATCCGCCAGGTACTGCCGCACGTAGGCGCGCGATCCCAGAAAGCCCAGTTCCTCGCCGTCCCAGAGCGCCATGCGGACCGTGCGGTCCATCTTCAGGCCCAGTGTTTTGAGGATCCGCATGACCTCCATCATGACGGCGCAGCCGGCGGCGTTGTCGGCCGCGCCCGTGCCGCCATGCCAGGAGTCCAGGTGCGCGCCGACCATCACCAACTCGTCCTTCTTGCGCGTACCCGGCAGGTCGGCCAGCACGTTGTATCCCTCGACTTCCTTCTCCTCGATCTGGACGCGCACATCCAGCTCGAGCTTCACGGGAATTTTCCTCTCCAGCAGGCGAACCAGGCGGTTGTAGTGCTCGCTGGCCAGCGCGATCGTGGGCAGCGGGAGGGGATCCTTGAGGTCGCGCGAGCCGCCCGAGGCGGCGAAGACGGTACCGTAATCGCCCCGCAAACCCGCGGTCACGACGGCTAGCGCTCCTTCTTCGCGCAGGAAACGCGCGAGCTTGGCGCGCGTCTCGCGGGCCTGGGCCATCTGCCGGAATTGTGGCGAGGGCGGCTGCCCGCCCGGACGCGGCACCGGGATGAAGAACGGCGCCTGGCCGGGCTCGGGCGCACGGGCGCGCTCGGCCAGCTCGGCATCGGTGAGGCGGCGGAAATCGGCCGCGGTGCGCGGCTCGAGTTGTCGCGCAGGGTCCGTGAGCACGATCTTCCCCTTGAGCTGGCCCTTGAACTTGTTGAAGTCGGCCTCGCTCTGGACGACGGCGAGCACGGCCTCCGCCGTCACCGGGCCTTCCGTGCCGCCAGTCCAAGCCAACGGGAACCCGATCAACGGCGCCTGCACGGGCTCGACGATGTGCGCCGAGAACCGGCTGAACGACCAGCCACGTCCGATGGGACCGATCTTTTCCAAGCGCGGGTTTTCCAGCCCGATCTCGCGCGCGGTCCGCACGACCCATTCGGCCGCAGCCCGGTAGCCGGGCGAGCCGGCAACTCGCGGCCCGTACACGTCCGTGAGATAGAAGGCATACTCCATCACCTTGGAGTTCTGGAAGGCCTCCGCCTTGATGCGATGAAGGACCGAAAGATCAACGTGCTCGGCGCGGACCAGCAGCGGCAGCGCCGCCACGAATAGCAGGAAACCCCTTCGCCTCATGGTGGAAAGCACAGAGCATAGCACAGGCGGCGGTCCACCAGCCGCCGCCTGGTTTCGGACTCAGAAGTCCCCCTCCCGGACGTAGGGGTAGCTCCAGAGCGTGATTTGCAGGATCACCGACTTCAGCCACGCCTCCCACATCTTCTCGACTTCCTCGGCGCTGTGGCCTTTGCGCGCGAGGAAAGGCTTGAGCGTGGCCACGATGGGGTAGATCAGCGCGGGTAGATACCGGTAGTGCACGTGCTCGACCGAGGCCACGCCATCGGTGCGGTTCTTTCCGCTCCGATGATGGCGGCGGCCGATCTCGATCTGGTAGTCCAGCCAGGCTTGATCGTAGTTGGCTGCTGCCGTATCCAGCACCCACTGGCCGAAACGCTTGCGCACCGCTTCCAGATAGCCCGTGTCGGGTCGGCCGTCGGAGAGGCGCGTGAAGTAGTGGAGCAGATGCGGGTGCGAGCCCACGAAGCCGTACCAGACGTCGAGCAACTCTTCGACGTGCGGCGCCAGCACGTCCCGCGACACGCGCAACCAGTGGGCATCCTCCTCGGAAAACAGCAGTGTCTTCTTGACGAGCTCCAGCTCCTCGAGCGTGATGGGAGCGCGGGGCACCGCGGCGGTGCCGTAGGTGTAGCCGGGGATTCCCGGCGACGGAACCGTGGCTGGTTGACTCATGCGTGTTCCTCCTTATTCGGGGAATGAAGACCGGGCCAACCAAGCTTCCCAGTTGTCGGCCGCCAGCCCCTCGGGCGCCGGTTGGTGTTCGGGACAATCCACACGCAGATACGCCTCGCCGAACGGCGCATCCACCAGGTCGCAGTGATGGGGGCGCGCCGTCCCGGCGTGCGCAAAAGGACGGAAATAAGTGCAGGTCACGCACATCCGCGCGGGCGGGATCTGGCCGCGGTCCTGGAGGCTCTTGACGATGCGGATCAGCACAGCGAGCAGGAGGCGCTGCTCGGCTTCGGGCAGCAACGCCGCCGCCTCGGCCAGGAAACCCGGCCAGGTTGCGGCGCGGGCCGCTTCGCGCTGGCCGCGCGCAGTGAGCGTCAAACGCAGGGAGCGCGCGTCCGGCCGGCCCCGTTGCTTGCGCAGCAGTTTCTTGGCCGCCAGTGCCTCCACGGCGTCGCTTGCGGTCGCGGGCGTGATGGCCAGGCCGCGAGCGACCTCGCCCAGCGTGGAGGGGCCGTGCCTGCTCAGCCAGACCAGGATCTCGCCCTGCGTGGGCGTCAGGCCCCGCGCCGCCGCACCTCGCTGCGCCTGGTGGCGCAGGGCGAGCGAGATCCGGCTGAGGGCATGAGCCAGCCGCTCGCTGAGCGGCCCCGCTTCGCGCTCCAGCCGTTCGGTCCGGGTCAATTGTTTAGGACTCCTAAACAATTCTCGCATGCCCTGCCCGCGCTGTCAAGCTCCCGGGCGACGCCCGTACGGGCTCCGCCGCCGGCGGGCTGACCCACGCGGCAGACCGACCCCACGAGGATTGCGCTACCATGGCGCAGGCGCCGGGAGCGGCCGCCCGCGGCCAGAGCCGCCGCGCCGGTCCCACCGATGTCGCGGGGGAAGCCGGCGCCAGGGTGACCTGCCGGCGAATCGCGAGGATGGAGGCGCAGTGACAGCCTTTCCGGATCCTTCGCTCGAGCAAGTGATTGCGCAGTGGAGGGCCTTCGTCTGCGGCCGGCGAGCTCCGCACGACCCAACCCTCGCGGCGCTCGAGCCGCGGGGGCGCCGTGGTCTGGGGGGGCGGGTCGCAGCCCGGGT
>JANXAE010000174.1:288-4425 GCA_025062235.1 Bryobacteraceae bacterium | reverse complement strand
CGGGGTTGCGGAATTACAAGCCTTTCTGAACCAAGTACTTGATCAGGTCCACGATACGCAGCGAGTAGCCCCACTCGTTGTCGTACCAGGCCATGACCTTGACCAGATTGCCGTCGAGGACCTTGGTGAGGGCCGCGTCCACGATCGAGCTGGCCGGGTGCTGCATCATGTCCGTCGAGACCACCGGATCCTCCGTATAGGCGAGGATGCCCTTCATCGGCCCTTCCGCCGCGGCCTTCAGGGCGGCATTGACTTCTTCGGTCGTCGTGTTGCGTTCGACGACAGCCACCAGGTCCACGATGGAGACATTCGGCGTGGGCACGCGGATGGCGAGCCCGTCCAGCTTGCCCTTGAGCTCAGGGATCACCAAACCGATGGCCTTCGCGGCGCCCGTCGTGGTCGGGATCATGTTGATGGCGGCGGCGCGGGCCCGGCGCAGGTCCTTATGCGGGAAGTCGAGCACGTTCTGGTCGTTGGTGTAGCTGTGGATGGTGGTCATCGAGCCCTTGAGGATCTTGAAATTCTCGTGAACCACCTTGACGACCGGGGCCAGGCAGTTCGTCGTGCAGGAGGCGTTCGAGATGATGTGATGTTTGGCCGGGTCGTACATGGATTCGTTGACGCCCAACACGAGGGTGACGTCCTCGTTCTTGGCGGGCGCGGAAATGATGACCTTCTTGACTGTTCCCCGCAGATGTTTCTTCGCCTGGGTTGCGTCCGTGAACTTGCCTGTGGACTCCACGACGATCTCGACGCCCAGCGACTCCCAGGGCAGCTCCGCCGGATCCTTGATGGCGAAGACGCGGATCCGCTTGCCGTCCACGACGATGTGCTCGTCTTCGGCTTTCACGCTGGCCTGGAGCGGCCCGAGCACCGAGTCGTACTTCAACAGGTGAGCCAGGGTTTTCGTATCGGTGAGATCGTTGGCGGCGACCCACTCGATCTCGGGGTCGTTCAGACCGGCGCGCAGGACATTGCGGCCGATCCGGCCGAATCCATTGATTCCGACTTTGACTGGCATGCGTGTTGTCTCCTTCGGATTTCTGCGCTCGTGCTTCAGGAATGAAGATGGGGGCGACGGCGCGGCCGCCCTGCCGAACCCTATTCATGATAACAAGCCCATCCGCGGGACCGGACTCCGGCCGCGCCCCCTTCAAGCCGCACCCTGCGATTCGCGTGCGCGGAGGGCCTTCTCGTAGCGCTCGCGCAGTTCGCGGCGCACCGACTCGGCGAGCGGCCCCGGCAACTCGCCGGGCTCGAAGCCGCGGCACAGCTCGATCGTCCGGCGCAGGCTTTCGAGGAACTCCAAGCAAGGCGGGCAGTCTTTCAGATGCGCCTCGATCTGGTCGCAGCTGTCGGCGGGCAGCTCCGCGTCCAGGTACTCGGAAAGCAGCGCAAAGATGCGCTTGCATTCGCTGTCGTGCCGGTGAGCTCCACTCATGGTCAGTTCGCCCTTTCCGCAGGCTTCTCGCCGCGCCGCGAGCGCAGGTACCAGTCGAGTTTCTGCCGGATCGCCAGGCGGGCGCGATGCAACCGGGTCTTGACGACCTCTTCGCTGACCTCGAGCACCTCGGCGGCCTCCGCCGTCGAAAGGCCCTCGATATCGCGCAGGATCAGGACGGTCTTGTAGATTTCCGGCAGCTCCTCGATCGCCTCCCGCACGACCCGTCGCAGCTCGGCGCGCAGCGCGTGATCTTCAGGCAAAGCGGACCAGTCAGCGATCTCCAGCTTGCGTTGACCGCCGTCGTCCCCCGCCTGCGGCATCAGCTCGTCGAGGGAAAGTTCCTGCGCGGGAGCGAAGACGCTCTTGCGCCGCTTCATCAGACAGGCATTGCGCGCAATGCGGAACACCCAGGGGCGGATGCGTTCCGGCTCGCGCAATTGGTCGAGCTTTTCGAAGACCTTGAAGAGCGCATCCTGCGCCACTTCCTCGGCGTCCTCGCGGTGGCCGCACATGAGCAGGCTGTACTGGAAGACCTTGTTGCGGAACAGCTCGACGAAGCGCTCGAAGGCGCCGGGCTCGCCCGCCACCAGGCGGCGCGCCAGTTCGACTTCCTGCTGCTGGGACTCGCCGGCCCCCAAGGTTGCTACCGCAGCCATTGTAGCGAAGACCGGGCCCGCCGGTCCCGTCACCCCTCGCTCCGGCCTGCATCTTCATGGGTGTGAAGATCCCTCGGGAGAGAGCATGCGAACAGTCGCGCTGCTTTTGATCGGGTCCGTGACGCTCTTGGGGCAACCTCCCCTATCCCTCAAGCAGGCGGTCGAAATCGCCCTGCGCCAGCATCCTCAGGTGCAGGCGGCAGCCAGCAGCCGCCAGGCGGCGGATGCCCGCATTCAGGCCGCCCGCGGCGGATACTTGCCCAAACTGCACTACAGCGAGTCCTTTCAGCGCACCAACAATCCGGTCTACGTCTTCGGGGCCCTGCTGACCCAGGCCCGATTCACGGAACGGAATTTCGCCCTGAGTGAGCTCAACCGTCCGGATTTCCTGAACAATTTCCAGTCGCAGCTCGCCCTCGAGCAGGTGGTCTACGACGGTGGACTGACGCGCCAGGCGGTGCGCGCGGCCGAGCTGGGCCGGCAAGTCGCGGGCGAAGAGGAGCGACGCGCGCGGCAGGGCGTGATCGCAGCGGTGGTTCGGGCCTACTTCGGCGCGGTCCTGGCCGAGGAGTCGCTGAAGACGGCCCAGGAAGCGGTGCGTTCAGCCCAGGCCGATCTGGAGCGTGCGCGGGCCATGCGGTCGGCGGGGCTCATCACCGATGCCGACGTGCTCTCGCTCGAGGTGCACTTGGCTGCCATGCGCGAGCAGCGGATCCGTCGGGCGGCCGATCTCGAGGTGGCGCGGGCGGCGCTAAACGAGGCGCTTGGACTGCCGCTCGATCGCCAACACGCGCTGGTGACAGCGCTGACGCCGGTGAGTCTGCCGGCGCCGGAGCTCGCCTCCTACGAACGGAACGCGGTCGAGCAGCGGCCCGAGACCCGCCAGGCTGCGCTCGCCGTCCGCCTGGCCGAGGCGCAGACCGCGACCGCGCGGGCCGCGTTGCTGCCGCAAGTAGTCTTCCGCAGCGTCTTCGAAACGGACCGCCAGCGCTTCGTCACCCGCGGTGCGGCCAACTGGCTGGCCGCAGTCGCGCTGCGCTGGAACCTGTTCAACGGCTTCGCCGATCGCCAGCGCGTCCGCGAAGCGGAACACACCGAGCAACGCGCCGAGGCCGAGCGCAGACGCGCCGAAGCCCTGGTCCGCCTGCACGTGCGACAGGCCTACGCGGCGTGGCAAGCAGCCCTCGAGCGCACCGAGGTGGCGAAGGCCGCCGTCAGCCAGGCGGAGGAAAGCCTGCGCATCACCAAGAACCGCTACGAAAACGGGCTGGCTACGGTAACCGACCTGCTGCGCACGGAAACGGCCGTGCTGGAGGCGCGCAACCGCCACCTGGCGGCCCTTTACGATCAACGCGTCGCGGCCGTCGAGCTCGTGCTCGCGGCAGGCATGCTGTCTCCCGATTCCCCCGTGTTGGAGTGAGCAGGAGTCGTCCATGAGGCTTTTCTGGTTGACCGGTGTCGCCTTGCTGGCCGCGATGGCCGGCTGTGGGGGCAAACATCCCCAATCCGCACGCGCAACAGACGCCGCCAGTCCCGTGCGGGTGCGTGCGGCGGTGGTCAGCGAAACGCCATGGCCTGCCGTGCACGAGGCCCCTGGCACGGTTCGGGCCCGCACGGCGGCCGTGGTTGCGGCAAAGGTGATGGGCTACGTGCGAGAGGTCAGGGTTCGTGTGGGCGACCTCGTGCGACAGGGCCAGGTGCTCATCGAGCTGGACGCGCGCGACCTGGAAGCGAACTGGCGCCAGGCCCAAGCGGCGCTGGATGAGGCGCGCAGTGCGGTGCCGGAGGCCGAAAGCGCCTTAGCTGCGGCGAAAGCCGGTCTCGAGCTCGCTCAGGCCACCTTCCGCCGCATGGAGGACCTCTTCCAGAAGCGCTCCATCTCGAATCAGGAATACGACGAGGCTCGCGCCAGACTGCGCCAGGCCGAAGCGCAACTGGAAATGGCCCAGGCGCGCCGCCAGCAACTGGCTGCGAAGATCCTCCAGGCCGAGCAGGCCGTGCAAGCCGCCGAGGTCGTCCGGGGATACGCGCGCATCA
>JANXAE010000174.1:0-278 GCA_025062235.1 Bryobacteraceae bacterium | reverse complement strand
CGACGGCCTGGTGGTCGAGAAGAACGTCGAGCCCGGCAATCTGGCCGCGCCCGGCGCTCCTCTGCTGGTTGTCGAGCAGGAGGGTGCGTACCGATTCGAGGCAGCCGTGGAAGAGTCCCGCTTGGGGACGGTTCGAGCCGGCCAGTCGGTGCGCGTGAAGCTGGATGCTCTGGGCCGCGAACTGGTCGGACGCGTGGCCGAGATCGTTCCCGCCGTGGACGCGGCGGCGCGCTCCTTCACGGTGAAAATTGACCTGCCCGCCGCCGGGGGCTTGCGTT
>JANXAE010000173.1 GCA_025062235.1 Bryobacteraceae bacterium | reverse complement strand
TGGCTGCCGGCGCCTCCTCACCAAGATCTTTGAAGCGCACAGTCCGGAGACCGAACCCAAGATTGCCGCCCTGCTCGAAGAATGCTTGCAGTGGAGAAAGAAATCCCGGGATCGAGCGGGCCCTTTCAAGGCGCAGCTGATCCTGGTCTGTCCTGACTTGGTTTGTCCCGCGCGCCCCGCGCTGCGAGGGACGGGTGTCGCTCGGCGAGTGCAGGCGGGGGCACGGCGTTCGGCCCGACAGCGACGGGCTGGCGGTCGCCTCGCCCGGTATTCGCCGGGGCTCGTCGAATGGGCACAGGAGGCGATCGGAAGGTGGTCGCCGGGGCGATAAGCGTCCGCTACGGTTGGCGGCTGGGTCGCTGCCTGCCGTTTGCGCTGCCGGCTCGGTGGACGGGCTTGCAGCAAGCTTGTGATTGAGGATTTTTCCGGGCAACTGGAGTTGAATCGTAAGGGATGGTTCATCGGCCTCTGTATGTCGCGGCTTACGACATCAGCGATCCGCGCCGGCTGCGGGCCGCGTTGGAGGTGCTGAAAGGCTACGCGACCGGCGGGCAGAAATCGGTTTTCGAGTGCTACCTGAGCGATGCGGAACGGCAGAGTCTGTTAGCGGAAATCGCCCAGGTCATCGAGCCCAGCGAGGATAGCTTCCTGTTGGTGCGCTTGGATCCGCGCTCGCAGGTGCGGACCTTGGGCGTCGCGATCCCGCCCGAGGACCTGCCGTTTTTCTACTTCGGGTGAAGCGATGGCTACTTTGTATCTGGATCGTTCCGGCATCGAGCTGCGTCCGCAGGGCCGGGCGCTGGGAATCTTCGAGAACGATCGCTACTGCCGTAGCGTGCCGCTGAACCTGCTGGAGCGCGTGGTGGTCGCTGCGCCGACGAGCTTGAGCACCGGTTTGATCGCGTGGCTGGCGCGGCACGGCGTCAGCTTGGTGATCCTCAGCCGGGTCGAAGGTCGCGCAGCCTGTCTGATGGGCGGCCCGCTGGGGGACGCCAAGCGGCGTCTTGCCCAGTACCGGGCGTATTGCAATCCGCAGTGGCGGCGGCGCTGGTCGGTGCGGCTTGTGCGGGCCAAGATCGCTGCACAGGCTCGCACCTTGCGGCGACTCCTGCGTGCGCGGTCGGACCAGAAACAGGCGCTGGCCGAGGCTCTCGAGCAAGTTCTGCGGCTGGGACGCGAGGTGAACGGAGCCGAGACCGCATCGCTGATGGGCATCGAGGGCGCTGCCGCAGCCGCCTATTTCCGCGGGTTGGCCACGGTCTTTCCACCCGCGTTGGGATTCCAAGGGCGCAACCGGCGGCCGCCGCGCGATCCCGTGAACGCCTGCTTGTCGCTGTGCTACACGCTGGCGCACTGGGACGCCGTGCAGGCGGTTCATGCCGCGGGTCTGGATCCTCACCTCGGCTTTTATCACGAGCCGGCGTGGAATCGCGAGTCGCTCGCCTGCGATCTGATCGAGCCGCTGCGGCCACGCCTGGACGAGTGGGTCTGGGAGATGTTCCGGCAGAGGACGCTGAGGAGCGAGCACTTCCGGACGGTGCGCGGCGCCTGCCTGTTGGGCAAGGCGGGGCGGCGGATTTTCTACGAGGCGCACGAGGCTTTGGCCTGCCGTTCGCGCCGGCGTTTGCGCCGCCTCGGCCAACTGCTGGTGCGCGTGCTCGAGACCGAGTTCGGGGAGAAAGCGGTGAGGGAGACGGGCAGCAATGAGGAGCCTGTATCTTGACGGAGGGCGGCGATCCTTGGTCTTGCGCGATGGCCCCGCACTGCGCGTGGTGAGCGAGGGCCGCGCCGATGGCATGTATCCGTTCCGCCTGCTGGCTCGTGTAATCGTCTGCGGGCCGGTGGAATGGGATGCGGGGGCGCTGCTGGCCTGCCTGGACCAGGGAATTCCAGTCATCTTTCTGACGGCCGATGGCCATCCGCGGGCCTATTGCCTGGCGGCGCAGCCGCGCCGTCAGCCGCTCAACGACCGCCTCGAAGAGTTCCTCGGGCGCCCTGACTGGCACGCGCTGTACGAGAACTGGCGACGTGCTGCCGAGCGGCGCGAGATCCTGGGTGTGCTCAAACGCATGGGCGTGCGCGCTCCCGACTTGCGTCCGGATCGCGTGACGACCTTGCTGCTGGATAAAGCGGCGGCCGGGGCCGGGGAGGTGGCCCGGGCGGCGATCCGGTATTGGGCCGGATTGCTCGCCGCGACCGTCGCCACGAAGCTTTTCGAGGCAGGCGCGGAGGCGCCCCTGCTGATCGAGCGCCGTCCGGGTTGGAACCTGCCGGCTGATTTCGCACGAATCGGCGCTTGGGCTCATTATCTCTGGCTGCCCGAATTCGTGGGTGGACCTCCGGACGCGTGTACGGAGCCGGGCAGCGCGGCGTTCCGCCGCCGTCTCACCGAGATTTTCGAGCGTCACCGCCAGGAGACCGATCGCCGTCTCTCGCTGCTGTTGAATCGCTTCGTTTACTGGCTAGGAGGGATGCGATGAGCGTTTCGCAAACCAGGCTGTACCTGATCAGCTACGACATCTCCGATCCGCGTCGGTTGCAGCGCGTGCACGCCTTTCTGAAGAAGCACGCCATGCCCGTGCAGTATTCGGTCTTCGTGGCGCGCGTCAGCGAGCGTCGCCTGGTGAATCTTCTGGCGGAGATCAACCGGCGCATTGACCCGCGCTGGGACGACGTCCGCGCCTATCCGCTGCCGGAGAGGGTGGAAGCGGTGACGCTGGGCCGCGTTTACCTGCCCGAAGGTGTAATGCTGGCTGATTCCATGCTGGACGGACTGCTGGGCCGGGGCCGGCGCGAGGGCGAGTTGCAAGAGCCTGGCGAGCAGTGCGATAAACAACCCGAATCCGGCTAAACGGGGACGGGTTATGCAGACCGCTGGTACCTTCGAATCGCCTGAGCTCGACATCGGCTTCTACCGGTTGCGTTTTTCCCCCGCGTCGGCCGTCCCCCCGGAACGCTGGACCGGGTCGGCCTGGCGCGGGATTTTCGGGTGGGGACTCCGGCGGCTGGTGTGCACTGCGCGCGACGTGGAGTGCCCAGCCTGCCTGCTGTATCACACCTGCGTCTATTCGTATCTGTTCGAAACGCCGCCTCCGCCCGGCGCCGAGAAGATGCGCAAGTATACGGCGGCGCCGCACCCCTTCGTACTTTGGCCCGCTTCTTCGCCGAGCGGCGACGATTACCTGCTGTACTTCAACCTCTTCGGACGCGCGAACCAGATGCTGGCGTACGTGGTGCAGGCGTTCGCCCGCGGAGCCCGCTACGGGATCCATCCCCTGCGGAGGCCGATCGAGCTGAAGGACGTCGAGCAGCAGGTCCCGCCGGGGCATGGCGAGTGGCGCTCCATCGTGGAGTCCGATGGTAGGCTTCGCCCGCAGCCTGCTGGCATGCCGGTCTGGCCGCCCACGCCGCGGCGCGTCCGTGTGGTGCTGATCACGCCCTTGCGGTTGCGCGTGCAAGAAAGCTACGTAGGGCCGGAGGATTTCCGCTTCGCGGACTTGTTTTCGAACCTGCTCCGCCGGTGTTCTTTGCTGATGTACTTCCACGGTAGCCGTCCCTTGGAGACCGATTTTGCCGGCTTGGTCGAACGGTCGCGGCGCGTGACGATCGAACGGGCAGATCTCAGATGGCAGGAGTGGGCACGGTACTCGAACCGGCAGAGGCAAAAGATGCTCATGGGCGGGCTGATGGGCTCGTTCGAATTCGATGCGGTGGGGCTGGAGCCTCTCTGGCCCTATCTCTGGCTGGGCCAGTACCTGCACGCCGGCAAGGGCGCAACGATGGGGCTGGGCCGTTACGCCCTGCTGCCCGCCTCGAACCCGGAAAGCTTGCCAATGGGACCCGGCTTGCACGGGGCCCGTTAAGATTCGCCCATGGTGGAAGCAATGTTGAGCCCGGAGCAGCCTCACAGCTACCCGCGCCGCATCCTGCTGACGGCGTGCGGGCTGACGCCGCAGGTCGTCACCGAGACGGTCTATGCCCTCGCCGTTGCGCGACAGCCGGCTTTCGTGCCCACCGAAGTGCACGTGTTGACGACAGCCGAGGGCGCGCAGCACGTTCGCCTCAGCCTGCTCAGCGAGGATCCTGGCTGGTTCTGGCGGTTGTGCCGGGAATACGGCCTCGAGGAGATCCGGTTCGACCCATCCACCATTCACGTGCTGACGGATGAGGCCGGCCAACCGCTGTCGGACATTCGGACCGTGGAGGAGAACGAGCGCACGGCGGACTACATCACGGCTCTGGTGCGCAAGCTCACGGCAGACGAGCGCGCGGCCCTGCACGTCTCGATCGCTGGCGGCCGGAAAACCATGGGATTCTACCTGGGTTATGCGCTGTCGCTGTTCGGCCGTCCGCAGGACCGGCTATCCCACGTGCTGGTCTCGGCGCCGTACGAGTCGCACCCGGAGTTCTTCTACCCCACCAAGCGCAGTCG
>JANXAE010000172.1 GCA_025062235.1 Bryobacteraceae bacterium | reverse complement strand
AAGCGGTACTACGAGCGAGCCGTCAAACTGAATCCGCAGTACGCCGAGGCCATCAACAATATCGGGACCGTCTATTACGCGCAGAAGAGTTACCGTCGAGCCATCAGCCAGTACAGAAGAGCCCTGAAAATCAGCCCCAATTCCGCATCCATTTACAGTAACCTTGGCACGGCCTACTTCGCGCGCAAGAATTACGAAGAAGCTTCCAAGGCTTACGCCAAGGCTCTGGAGCTCGACCCCGATGTATTCGAGCACCGCTCGACCTATGGCGTGTTGTTGCAGGAGCGCAACGTGGAAGAGCGCGCGCGGTTCCATTACTACCTGGCCAAGGTTTACGCCCAGGCCGGCATGAACGAACGCGCACTGATCTACATCCGGAAGGCCCTCGAGGAGGGCTTCAAGGAGCGCCGCCGATTCCTCGAGGAGCCAGAATTCGCGGCGCTGCACGAGCTTCCCGAGTTCCAGGAACTGATGAAGATGGAGTTCCGTGCGCTGTAGGCTCGCGCTGCTGGCCGCGCTGCTGCTGGTCGGCGCGTGTCGGCGAGGCCCAGAGCACCGATTCGTGCGCCTCGCCGTTCCCTGGTTCGAGAATCTCACGGGTGAGCCGGGCTACCAGTGGTGGGGTCCGGCCCTCGCCGACTTGATCGCAGAGGCCGCCGCGGGTTCGGCTACGGTGCACGTCCTGCCGGCGCAAAGCCCGTGGGAGGCCGCCGGCCTGCGGGCTACGCACCTCCTGCACGGCTTTTTCGCAATCGAGGGAGACCGTTTGCGTCTGGAAGCCGCGCTGGAAGACGTAGCCCGGCGCGCTGTCGAGCGACGGTTCGTCGTCGAGAGTCCACCCGCCGCAGGCCCTGGCCCCCTCGCGGACCGTCTCGCCACGCAGTTGGGCCTGCGTAGCCGCTCCGTAGCGGGCAGGGATGCCCGCAGCCTCGAGACTTACATCGCCGCGGCGCGGGCGCCCGACCCGGCGCCGCTGCTCGAGCGGGCCATCGCTGCGGATCCCTGCTTCCTGGCCCCGTACCTGCTCCTTGCCAGAGTTCGCCTGGCGAAAGGCGACCGCGAAGGAGCCGTGGCGGTCCTCGGCCGGGCCTTGGCCGCCAAACTCGACCCGATAGCGCGCTCTCGTGCGGAACTTGCGCTCGCTGGAATTCGCGGAGATGCAGCGGCCCACCGGCGGGCGCTCGAGACGCTCGCCTCGCTGGTTCCTGCCGACCCGGAAATCCGCCAGGCGCTGGCTGCACTGTCAGTGGGCAGGCGTGACTACTCGGGAGCGCTGCGCGCGTACCGGGAGGCCTTGGAGAGGGATCCCGCGAATGCCGCCCTTCTCAACGAGGCAGCCTACGCCGCGGCCTACGCCGGGAATTTCCGCGAGGCCGTGAGCTTGTTGGACCGTTATCGCCAGTTGCGGCCCGGCGACCCCAATCCGGCCGATTCACTGGGCGACGTCCACTTCATGATGGGCCAGTTCTCCCGAGCGGCCAGCCTGTATCTGGACTCGGTCAAGATCGCTCCTGACTCCGTCACTGCTGTCTCCCTTTTCAAAGCCGCATGGGCGCGCTGGCTGGAGGGCGACCGAGAAGCCGCCGACCGGCACATGGGCGAGTTCCTGGCTGGCCGGCAGGCCGCGCGCGATCCCCTGCTCGAGTTGCGTCGCGCGCAGTGGCACTACCTCACTGGACGCTCCGCGGAGGCCGTCAGCAGGTTGCGAGGCGTCGTAGATGGCCAGCCTCCGGGCGAATTGCGTGCGCTGGCCGCCGGCTTTCTCGCAGCCTGGAGCCTCGAGGCGGGCGACCGCGAGCAGGCGCGTCGTTACGCTGCGGCCGCCAGAGCCGCGCGGACGCCGCAGGCGCGCCAACTAGCTCGCCTTTGTGCCGCACTGGCCGAAGGGCCCAATCCGCCCGGCGTGTGGACCGGACGTTTGCGCGACGCCTTCCCGGATCCCGCCGAAGGAATCCTGCGCGATACGGCTCTCGCCTATGCACTGCTGCTCGAAGGCCAATTCCGCGAAGCGCTGCCCGTGCTCCAAGGACTGCTCGAGCGAACGCCACCGCTACCCGAGGAGATCCTGCCGGTTCTCTCCGCGTGGGCAGCCGACGCCAGCGGCCAGGATCCAGGACCCTGGCTGGTGCGCTGGCCTGCGCCGCCATTGGCTTTCCCGCAACCGTTCGAATTCCTGGCCTGGCCGCGTGTCGTGTACTTGCAAGCCCGGCGCACGGAGCTCGCGGGCGCGCACGAACGCAGCCTCGCGCTGTACCGCCAGTTCTTGCGTCTGGTCGGAGACCGCCCCGGCCACGCCCGCGAACGCGAGCAGGCGCGCCGAGCTGGAGGTTTTTGACAGTACTTGACAGTGTCGAATTGTTCTGCTATCCTCGACTCAGGCTCGAGGCGCCAACGGGAGCATGGCGGAGCTGACCTTGGCGGAACTGGCCGAGCAGACGGGCGTGCCGGCCCGAACCATCCGCTTCTACATCGCCCGGGGGTTGTTGCCCGGGCCGCTGAAAGCGGGGCGGGGCGCGGTGTACGGTCGCGTGCACCTGGAGCGATTGGAGCTGATCCGACGCTTGCAGGCGAGCGGGAAGACGCTGGCCGAAATCGCGCGCGTTGTGGCGGGCGAGGAGCGCCGGTCCGCGCTGCCGGGGCCAGATGCCTGGTGGCGTTATCCTGTGGCGAGCGACGTGGAGGTTTGGGTACGCGCGGATTCGCCTCCGTGGCGGCTGCGCCGGATCCGCAACGCCATGCTCCGGATGGCCGCCGAGCTCGAATTCCACCAGGAGGAACTGGCGCAAGATGGCCACGGCGACTGAGGAACAGGTCGGCTATGCGCCGCGCTGTGCCCGCTCCGGGCAGCCCATCCGGCTGGCGATGCAGCGTCTCTGGCTGACGGGGCGCGTGCTGCCGGTGGGCGCCCGCCTGTTCGTTCACCATGTCTTTCGCTCGCAAGAACAAAATCCCTTGGAAGTGATTTATTCTTTCGCTTTGCCCAGAGACGCGGCCTTGCGGCGTTTCCAGGTGCGAGGCGAGGGGTTTTCGGTCCGCTCGGAATTGAAAGCGGTGGAGGAGGCCGTCCGCGTCTATGAAGAGGGCTTGGCGCGGGGACACCTGACCACGCTAGCGCGCCACTATCGAGACGGCATCGTGAACCTGACGCTCGGAAATCTGCGTCCGGGTGAGACGGTCGTGGTCAGCCTGGAGCTGCTGGCGGGCGTCGAAATCTACGACGACGGCCTGCGTTTCCGCTTCCCGTTCACGTTGGCTCCCTGTTACCACCCGCAAGCTCGGGCTGTCGAGTCCGAGCCGGGGACCGGCGAGATGGAGTTGCCGGAGGAGGAGTTCGACGATCTCATCCTGCCGCAGTGGCGCACGGACTCTTCCTCGCTCCACGAGGTCGGCTTTCAGCTGGCCGTGGATGCTCCGCTCGCGATTGCCGAAACCTGGTCGCCCTCGCACGCCGTGCGTGTCGTCCGATCCGATCCGAAGCGGGCGCGCGTTCGCTTGGCGCCCGAGCGCGACGTGCCCGACCGCGATTTCGTGCTCGATGCGCGGTGGAGCGAGAGTTTCGAGGGAGCACTCGCGGGCTTGGGGAGCGACGGGCGGGGACGCTTCGCGGCAGTGGTGCCGTCCAAGCGCTTCGGCGAGCCGTCGTTCACCTCCCGGCGATTGGTCTTCCTGCTGGACCGTTCCGGTTCCATGAGCGGCCAGCCCATGCAACAGGCCAAACGGGCGTGCGAAGCCTGTCTTGCCACGCTCTCCCCCGAGGACGAGTTCGGGATCGTCGTTTTCGACAACGTCGCCGAGGTTTTCCGCGACGCGCTGGTGAAAGCCGATGGCGAGGCGCGGGACGCGGCGCGAACGTTCCTTGCGCGTGTGGAGGCGCGGGGCGGCACCGAGCTGGCCGCAGGCATCGAGCGTGCCGCCGCCATGCTGAGCCATGGCGGTGATCTGTTCGTGATCACCGACGGCCAGGTCTACGCGACCGAGCCGATCCTGGCCCGGGCGCGCTCGGCCGGTGTTCGGGTTCACTGTCTCGGCATCGGCAGCGCAAGCCAGGATCGCTTCCTGACCTTGCTGGCGCGACAGACCGGCGGTGTCGGGCGCTTCGTCACGCCACGAGAACGTGTAGACGCGGCCGCCTTGGAATTGTTCGCTGCGGCTGGGCGACCGGTGGCCGAGCAAATCGAAGCCCGCACGGAGGGGCTGGCGGGCGGACGTGTCGCGCCGGAGCCGCCGCCGGCGGTGTTCCCCGGCCGGCCGCTGGTATTGTTCGGCGATGCGGACGGGCCAGGGCGGGGAAGCCTGCGGATCATTTGGCAGAAGGGCCCGGAGCCAGGCTGCTTGAGCCTCCCTGTCGAGATCGGTACCGCCAACTTGGGCGAACCCCTGCGCTTGCTGCACGGCGCGAGGTTGATCGCCGATCTGGAGAGCCAGGACGTATCCGATTCGGAGGGATGGCGAGAGCGACGCGGGGCGGGTCGCGTC
>JANXAE010000171.1 GCA_025062235.1 Bryobacteraceae bacterium | reverse complement strand
GACCGACCCGGGAGGCATCCCGAATTCCTGCACTACAGCGTGCGCTTCCAACTGGAGTACATGGTGCATCACGAGGCGCACCACATCTACCAGATGTTTCAACGCCGGGCGCTGCTGGCCCCCCCACCGCGCTAACCGCCTTCGCCGCGCGCCGCGGGGGCGAAGCCTTCCACCCAGCTGGCGAGGTCAGCGGGGCGGCAACGCATGCCCAGGTAGAAGGGCCCGAAGTCGGCGTAGTCGGCGCTGGCTTCGTCGAAGCGCATCTCGTAGACGAGCTGCTTGAACGCCAGCGGATCGTCCGCAAACAGGTCCACGCCCCATTCCCAGTCGTCCAGACCGATCGAACCGGATATGACCTGACGCACCCGATCGGCGAAGCGGCGCCCGGTTTCTCCGTGTTCCCGCATCATGTCGCGACGCGCGGGCAGCGGAGTTCGGTAGAAGTTCTTGCGCTCTCCGCGTCGCCGGTTCATCGGGTAAAAGCAGATCCAGCGGGAATCCGGGATTCGTGGGAACAATCGAGGCAGCATGGCCTGACGTTGCCGGGACTTCAGCCGCTCGACCTCCGCCTGCCATTCCGGGCTGTGCGGCCTTACGCCCCGCGCGGCGAGATCGCGCCAGAGTTTCACTGTGGATTCGTACAGACCGAGCTCCACGACCGACAGGAACGACCAGACCGCCTCCAGATAGTCGAACAACGGCAGACCGGCCAGCTCGCACTGTGCCCGGTGGAGTGCAGTGAAGTCGGGACGGTAGTGCACCCACAACAGGTCCCCTTTGGCGCCCAGCAGCGCGTAAACAGCCGACTGTCCGTCGCCGGACGCCTCGGCACGCGCCAGCCATTCCGCAGCCTGCTCGGCTGCGCGCCTGCGTACCACCGAACCCGCTGCACGCCACGCATCCCGCCGCAGGCGCACGACTTGGTGCAAGACGGCAGCGCCTTCCAGCGTCAGGGGCGCAGGGGGAAGCCCATCCCAGCAAACCTCGGCTTCGGCGGTCGAATGCGGAACCACAGCTTCGGACTCGAAGGCCTCGCTCACCGTATCCAACCTCCTCCCAGCACGAGATCGCCATCGTAGAAGACTGCCGCCTGGCCGGGGGTAATGGCCCGCTGCGGCTGGTCGAAGACGACCTCGGCCGCCTCCGGTTCTCCGGCGGGGCGAATCTCCGCCCACGCGGGCTCGTGCTTGTGCCGGATCTTCACCATGGCGCGCAAGCGATCGGGCGGCTGCTCGAAGGCGATCCAGTTGACCCGCTCCGCCACCAGTCGGTCGCACATGAGCTCAGCGTCACGTCCCACTACCACCCGTCCCTGCTGGGGATCCGTCGCCAGCACATAGAGCGGCTCTCCTGCGGCCACGCCCAGACCGCGCCGCTGCCCCACGGTGTAACGGTGGACGCCGGCGTGCTCGCCCAGCACGCGACCGTCCGCAGTGACGATGGGACCGCGCCGCGGCTGGAAGGGCTCGCCGCGCGAGCGCAGATAGGCCTCGATGAAAGCCGGGTAGTCGCCGCGGGGAATGAAGCAGATCTCCTGACTATCCGCCTTCGACGCCACCGGCAGACCCATGCGGCGAGCCAGCTCGCGAACCTCGTCCTTGGTAAGCTCCCCGAGGGGAAACACCGTGTGGGCCAGTTGCTCCTGCCGGAGGCCGAACAAAAAGTAGCTCTGGTCCCGCCCGGCATCCGCGCCGCGAAGCAGCAACCAGCGGCCGGAGGCAGGATCGCGGCGGATGCGCGCATAGTGGCCCGTTGCGATCCGCTCCGCGCCCAGGGATCGCGCAAGCCTCAGGAACTCGTCGAACTTCAGGTAGGTGTTGCAGTGGGTGCAGGGGATCGGCGTGCGGCCCCGGAGATACTCCTCGACGAAGGGGCGGACCACGCGCCGCTCGAAAACCTCTTCGAAATTGACCACGTAGTAAGGGATGCCCAAGTGCTCGGCCACGCGACGGGCGTCGTAGACGTCGTCGAGGGAACAGCATCGGCCGATGGCGGCCCCGCCCGGATCCAGCTCGGGCAGCCTCCGCTGGTTCCACAATTGCATGGTGAGGCCGATGACCCGCGCGCCGGATGCCTTCAGCAACGCGGCCGCGGTCGAGCTGTCCACGCCCCCGCTCATGGCGACAGCGATGGTCAGCGGCTCAGACACGTTCCTCCGCGGGAGCCAGGGCGCGCAGTCGCGTCACCGCTTCAGCCAGCGCCTCGACCAGCGCATCCACCTGCCGCTCGTCGTTCAACCGGCCCATTGACACGCGGACACTCCCGCGCGCCTCGCGGCGGCCGAGGCCGATGGCGGAGAGCACATGGGAGGGCTCGGATGCCCCGCTCGAGCATGCGGCTCCGCTCGATACGGCGAAACCGGCCAGATCGAGGGCGATCAGCAGAGCCTCTCCATCCACACCGCGGAACGTCAGATTGCTGGTATTCGGGCAGCGAGGCGCCCCTGCGCCGTTGATGACCACCTCCGGGATGCGGGCCAGCACCCCCTCTTCGAATCGCTCGCGCAAGCGGGTCAGTCGCCAACTCTCCCGGTCGAGATCACGCCCCACCAGGGAAAGAGCGGTCGCCAGCCCCACCGCACCGGGCACATTCTCGGTGCCGGGGCGGCGGTCGCGCTCCTGATGCCCTCCGAACTGGATGCGGCCCACGGGCACTCCCTGCCGCACGTACAAAGCCCCAACGCCTTTCGGCCCGTAGATCTTGTGCGCGCTGATCGAGTACAGATCCACGCCCAGCTCGCGCAGATTGACGCGAAGCTTGCCTACGGCCTGCACGCCGTCAGAATGCACCCACGCGCCCGCCTCCCGCGCCAGCCGCGCGATCTCGGCCACCGGCTGGATCGTGCCCAGTTCGTTGTTCACGTGCATGACGGAAACCAGCACCGTCTGAGCACGAAGAGCGCGGCGCACCGCGTCCGGATCCACCACTCCCCTGGAATCGGGTGGCACGCGCGTCACCTCGACGCCTTCACGCTCCAGTTGCGCGCAGGCTTCCAGCACCGCCGGATGTTCGATGGCAGTGGTGATCACGTGCTTGCGGGGACGAGGATCGTTGCGCACCAGGCCGAGGATCGCGAGGTTGTCCGCCTCGGTGCCCCCGCTGGTGAAAACGATCTCGCCCGGCGCGACCCCCAGCTGGAGCGCCACTTCGCGACGGGCTTGCTCGAGGCGGCGCCTGGCCGCCTGCCCATAGGCGTGCACGCTCGAGGCGTTGCCGAAGTCCTCCAGGAATACGGCCCTCATCGCCTCGAGAACCTCCGACGCCACGGGCGTCGTGGCATTGTGATCGAAGTAGGCTCGCACCCGGCTCCCCCTGCCGAAGCTTTCCCTGGGAAAGTCCGCCTGTCTTTTATTCTAGTTGCATGGCTCGCGGCATCGTCACGCTCACCACGGACTTCGGGCTCGCGGACCCGTATGTCGGAATCATGAAAGGCGTCATCTTGGGCGTTGCGCCCCGCGCGCGCATCGTGGACCTGACGCACCAGATCCAGCCGTTCGAGATCGCGGAGGCGGGATTCGTGATCTGGCAGTCGTGGCGATATTTCCCCGCGGGGACCGTGCACGTCGTGGTGGTGGATCCGGGAGTAGGGACGCTGCGGCGGCCCATCCTCGCGGAGGCCGGCGGGCATTACTTCCTGGGGCCGGACAACGGCGTTTTTTCGATGATTTTCGACGAGTTGCCGCACAAGGTGCGCGAAGTGACCGCGGAAGCCTTCTTCCTGAAACCCGTGAGCAGAACATTTCATGGACGGGATGTTTTTGCTCCCGTGGCCGCCCGGCTGGCCCGCGGCCTCTCCCCCGCGCGCCTCGGCAAGCTCATCCGCGATTACGCGCGGCAGGAATTCTTCAAGCCCGTGCGGAGCGGCAAGCGCATCTGGACGGGAACCGTGCTGCGTGCGGACCGGTTCGGCAACCTGATCACCAACTTCCGGCTCAGCGAGTTCCCCACCGTCGCCACGCGCCCCTTCCTGCTGCGCGCGGGCCTGGAAACGATCACGCGCCTCGCAGGCACCTTTGCCGAAGTGCCCCCGGGCGAGCTGGCCCTGGTAGAAGGCAGCACCGGGTACCTGGAGATTGTCATGAACCAAGCCTCGGCTGCGCGAAAGCTGGGCTGTGGCCCCGGCTCGCCGCTGGAGCTGACCCTTTACTGAGTCGGGCTGGACCGTCGCGCGCCAGAGGCCCGCCCCACCCCGAACCGACCGGGGCGCTGCTTGCCTCCGGCATGGCCGCGCCCGCACGGGCCGCGGTCTCGCCGGTGCAGGCGCGCCGGACGCGGGATCCAGCCAACGGCGCCCCGGGCTGCACCCTCTCTCGCAGACGCAGCCCACCTTCACACTCCGCCATCCGCTTCGGCTATGATGGCGGCTTGCGGCCTCGGCCAGGGCGGGAGCCCGATTGCCTCGCTGGCGAGCGCCGCCGTGGGACGTCAACTCATCATGAAGGAAACCCGACCCACTGCCCTTGTGACCGGGGCGAGCCGCGGCATCGGCCGCGCCA
>JANXAE010000170.1 GCA_025062235.1 Bryobacteraceae bacterium | reverse complement strand
AACCCGTCCGCCTCGGCGCCATGCATTCGGCTTTCACGGCGGAGACGTTCCCGGCGAGGCCACGCGGAGGACAAGGATGAGCGTGCACGTCCCAGGGCCGTCGGTTTCGCGACGGGAGTTCCTGACGCACACCGTCAAGACAGCCGCCTGGGCCTCGGCACCGGCGGTGGTGCCTGGTTCCGTGCTCGGCCAGCGGACCGGAGCCGTGCCCCCGAGCGACCGAATCGTGGTGGGTGGCATCGGAATGGGCGCCCGGGGCTCCTACGTGTTGCAGTCCTTCCTCGCCCGTGCCGATGTCCGCTTCGCCGCGGTCTGCGACGTCCGCAACGACCGGCGGGAGGTCGTCAAACGGGAAGTGGACCGGCGCTACGGGACACGCGACTGCGCCATGTACGCGGATTACCGCGAGCTGCTGGCGCGAGCCGATATTGACGCGGTGCTGATCGCCACCGGGGACCGCTGGCACGCCCTGCTCTCCATCCTCGCGGCGCAGGCAGGAAAGGACGTCTACTGCGAGAAGCCCTGCTCGATGACCATCGCCGAGAGCCAGGCGTTGGCGGAAACATTCCGCCGTTACGGCCGCATCTACCAGGCGGGAACTCAGCGGCGCAACGCGGGCAACTTCGTGCTCGCCGTGGAGCTGGCGCGCAGCGGGCGTCTGGGCAAGCTGCGCAGACTGCACGCCCAACTCATCGAGGCCAGATACATGCCGCCCATCCCGAGCCACGACTGGCTGCCCGGAGAGCCGGAGCCGCCCAGGCAACTGCTGGACTGGAACCTCTGGCTCGGCCCTTGTCCCTGGCGCCCATACAATCGCCTCTACGTAGAGGGAGGCTGGCGGAATTACTTCGATTTCCATGGCGGCAGCATCCTCGAGTGGGGCACGCATACCGCCGATCTGTGCCAGTGGGCCAACGATGCCGATGACACCCAGCCCGTCGAGTACGAACCCGAGGGCAGCAATCAGGGGCCTTTCGCCGTGCGCTGCCGATACCTCAACGGTGTCGAGCTGGTGATGCGCGATTCTGGCTGGATGGGCCTGGGTTCGTGCAGCGTCCGCTTCGAAGGCGACGAGGCATGGGTCGAGACCGGCGACACCAGCAAGATGGAGGGCGCGGAGACCATTCGCGAGTTCCTGCGTCCGGTGACCGATTACCAGGCGGCCATGGCGAACCACGTGCGCGACTTCATCGAATGCGTCAAGACACGGTCCCAACCGCGCGCCAACGCCGCCGTCGCGGCCAACAGCCACATCGTCTGCCACGCCGCCTACATCGCGTTCCAGCTCGGCCGCAAGCTCGTCTGGGATCCGGCCAGGGCGGAGTTCGTCGGCGACGAAGAGGCCAACCGCATGCGCTCGCGCGCCATGCGCGAGCCGTGGCGGATCTGAGCGGTCGCAGCCGCATCAGCGTCCTTTCCAGTTCAGCCAGCGCCGCAGGAATTCGAACGTTCCCACCCCGTGGATGCGATGCGGGCCGTCGAAGAATTCGATCGCCGTGCGCTCGGGAATCTTCAGATCGGCGTACAGCCGCCTCACCCTGGCGTACTCGTAGGCCACCCACTCGTCTATGCCCACCGCGTCGCGATGACCGCGCTCGACCATGAAGGGCCGGGGTGCGATCAGCGCGGCCATCTCCGCGTAGTTGAAGCTGTTGGCCAGGTCGAACTCAGGCATCTCGTACTCGCCAGTGAACATGTAGCTGAACGGCTCCTCGACGCTGGTGTTCTTCCAGATCCATTCGTTGAAATCGGCCGAGCAGATCGAGAGCGCGTACCGGGGCAGGATCGCGGGCACGCGCATTGCGGTCTTGCCCCCGTAGGAAAGCCCGTAGAAACCGATGCGCGCCGGGTCCACGAACGGCAGGGACGCCAGCCACTCCAGCGTTCGCTGGTGCTGTCCTGCGATGAACGAGAACAGGCTCAGGCCCAGCGGATTGGCCTTGCGTTGAATCTGGCGGAAGCGGTCGCCGCCGATGTAAGGATTCTGCGGCGCGTACACTACGAAACCCTCGTCGGCCAGCCGCGCGGCGAAGCGCGCGTAGTACTTCTCGCCGCGCTCTTCGATGGTGTCTTGCGGCCGGCCTTCGAGGCCGTGCTGGCAAACGACGACGGGGCGGCGCTCGCCGGGCTTCAGGTCTCTGGGCACCAGCAGGATGCCGTACGCGAAGACGTCCGGCCACACGGGCAACAACACCTCGTAGCCCGTCCAGCGGGGCTCGTCGTACACACGACGCGTTTCCGCGCGCAGCGGCTCCCCGGGATCGGGCATCCGGCCAATGACTTCCTCCCAGAAGTACCGCCGGTACCAGCCGGAGCTGGCCTGCCAGGCCTCGAGGGAGGATTTGTCGGCGCGCTTCCAGAACTGTTCCCGCGCTGTGCCCGACCGTCTGACCACGGCCTGTGTGAACTCGACCATCTGATCGAACTGGCGCTTTTGGCGCTCGCGCGCCTCCGGGACGGCCGGCCCTACGGACGGACCGGCACCCGGGCCGCGGAGCTGCCGGGGAAGTCCCAGCTCCGCGAGCAGCGAAGCGAGTGCCGCATCCGACGCTGGATGCGCACCCCCGCGCACCAGGCGCAACCGGTCCCGGGCGCCCGCTTTGGCAAACCAGGGACGGGCACGCTCGAGTTCCCGTTCGACCGCCGCCTCGGGCGGCGTTACGATCCGTCCTGGCGCCGCGCCGCGGCGTTGCTGGGACTCCGGAGGCGGGCCCTGCACCTCGGGCGCGCGCGCCGTCTCGACGATCAAAGCGCGCGGCGCGACGAGCGCGGCTACGCCGGCGTCGCCGAAATCGCGGAGATAGCGCCAGACGTTGCGATAGATGGGTTCCTGCCACACCTGCTCCCGTGGCCCGAAGTAGCCGCTCACCAGGGTCGCATGGATGCGCTCATCCAGCGCCGCCGCCATCAGCGCGACCAGGCCGCCCTCTCCATAGCCTGCCAGGCCGATGGGCGCAGCCGGTTTCGATGCTGCGAACCAGTCCACCGCAGCCAGCACCTTCTGGATTTCGTAGCCGATGATGTGGCGGCCGGCCTGGTACGCCATGCGGTAGATGAACTCGCGATGGGGCTGATTGGTGAACCGGCCGATGGCGGCATTGCCGGAGAAATCGTCGCGACGGTCAATCAGCACGGGCACGAGCACCAGACAACCGTTCTCCACCAGCCTGCGCGCGTACTGGTGTGCTGCGGGCAAGCCGGGAACGAGGCCCGCGATCGTCTCCGGCGTCCAGTCGGCATCAGGCAGTGCTACGATGCGAGCGCGCGGCGCAGCGGCAGGTTCGAGCAGCAGCCCCTCGCCCTCGACGGCCCCCATCACAGGCCAGCGCACCGCAAGAACGCGGTACCCGCGACCGCGCGCCACAGTGGCGGGCTGCTCCACCGTGGCCTCCGGGCGGGGAACCGGTCGGGCGACGCGCGGGTCCACCAGCCCCAGAATCCTGCGCAATCGCTCGCGATCCGGAACCGGAGGGCGCACCGAGGCCTCGGAAGCGGCCCGGTCCAGATAGCGATGGATGCCCTCGACCATCTGGGTCGCAGGGTCGCCCTCCAGCCGCCAAGGCTGGGTGCCCGCCAATGGTTGGGCGAGCGCCATCGCGCTCCACAGCCACAGAAACGCAGTCACGCCGCGGAACATACCGATGAGTCTATCCCCGCCGGCCCGGCCCCGGCTGTCCCGCTCGCAGGACTCCAGCGGCGGACCCGAACTCGGAACGCCGTATCGCTTGTGGCTGGCAGGCCCGCAAACCGCGCAAGCCGCGCCTCAGCGGCGCTGGGCCACGCCTCGCGCCGCTGGCGCGGCATTGCAAAGGCTGACGGGCTGCGCGAGACTAGCGGATATGATCCAAGGCATCGAGCACGTAGCCATCGCGTCTGTGGACCCCGAGAAGCTTGCTCGCTGGTACGCCGGTACTCTGGGCTTCGTGATCAATTACAGCTCCGGCCGCACGTTCTTCGTGAGAGCCCCCAATGGCGCGATGATCGAGATCATCGCCGCGGAGGGCGAGCGCGCTCCGGCTGGGGAGAAAAGTCCGGGGCTGCGTCACATCGCGCTGTTGGTGGATGATTTCGACGCGGCCTACCGGGCGTTGCAAGCCGCGCAGGTCGAGTTCGTGGGCGAGCCTGTGGAAAGCAAAGGAAACCGTGTCGTGTTCTTCAAGGATCCCGAAGGCAACCTGCTGCACCTGCTCCAGCGCGCGCAGCCGCTGCCCTGAGAACGCTCATCCTGCAATGACTGGATTGCGCAGCACGCCGATGCCTTCGATTTCGACCTCGATTACGTCGCCAGGTTTCACCGCCTGTGTCGTGCCCGGCGTGCCAGTGAAGATCACGTCGCCAGGTTCCAGCGTGACGTAGCGGCTGGCGAAGCTGACGATCGCCGGGCCGTCGAACAGCAGATCCGCAGTGGATTGTTCCTGCACCACCTTGCCGTTCAGGCGCGTGCGCAGTCGCAGATTGCCGTAGTCCAGACCGCGCGCGATCGCCGGCCCCATGGGCGCGAACGTATCGGCGCCCTTGGCCCGCCACCACTGGATGTCGCTCTTTTGCCAGTCGCGTTCGCTGACGTCGTTGCCGCAGGTGACGCCGAAGATGGCCTG
>JANXAE010000016.1 GCA_025062235.1 Bryobacteraceae bacterium | reverse complement strand
GCGAATGCGCAACGGTTGTTGGTGGTCGAGGACGACAGCGCCGTCCGCACGACGCTGGTGACCTTTCTCGAGCTGGAAGGCTATCAGGTGGATGCCGTGGCATCCTCGCGCGAGGCTCTCGAGCGCCTGAGCCGGCAGTCGTATGCGATCGTCATCTCCGACATATACCTCGACGACCGTACCGGGCTCGACGTTCTCGAAGAGGCGCGCCGGCGCGACCCCTCCTGCGCCGTGATCCTGATGACGGCGCGCGGCACGCTGGAGACCGTAATGGCCGCCACCCGTGGCGGCGCCTTCGACTACATCGCCAAGCCGTTCGAGCTCGAGCGCATGCTCGAAGCCATCCGGCGCGCCGAGCAGGCCCGCACGCAGCGGCCGGAACAGGAGGACGAGGAAGCCGACGAATTGCCGGAGACCGAGCTGGTGGGCAGTTCGCCGCCGATGATCGAGATCTACAAGATCATCTCCCGGGTCGCTCCGACCGACGCCACCGTCCTGATCGAAGGCGAAACGGGCACGGGCAAGGAACTGGTGGCCCGCATGATCCATGCGCAGAGCCCGCGCGCCGCGCATCCGTTCGTGGCCGTGGATTGCGCGGGAATCCCGCCCTCGCTGCTCGAAAGCGAGCTGTTCGGCGCCGTGCGCGGCGCCTACACCGGAGCCGATCGAGACCGCATCGGCGTTTTCGAGGCTGCCCACCGCGGCACGGTCCTGCTGGACGAAATCGGCGACATCGAGGCAGGCTTTCAATTGAAGTTGCTGCGCTTCTTGCAAGAAAAGGAGATCCGTCCGGTGGGCGCGGCGCGGCCCAAATCCGTGGACGTCCGCGTCATCGCCGCCACCAACCGCGATTTGCAAAGGGCGGTCGAAGAGGGCCGGTTCCGCCAGGACCTCTGGTTCCGCCTGAACGTGGTGCGGATCGTGTTGCCCCCGCTACGCCAGCGCGCAGGCGACGTGCCCCTGCTGGCAGCTCACTTCCTGAAGAAGTACAACGAGCGCTACGGAACGCAGGCTCGCCTGCTGCCGGACGGTCTGCGCGCACTCGAGGATTATACCTGGCCCGGCAACGTCCGCCAGCTCCAGCACATCATCGAACGTCTGGTCATCCTCGCGCCGGGAGGACGCATTGACGGCGCGGCGGTTCGCGACGCCATTCAAGCCAGCGCACCCAGGGAGAAACCCTCCGAGACGCTCGCCGCCGCCGAAGAGGAACAGATCCGCCGCGTCTTGCAGGCCACCGGCGGCAATAAGAGCCGCGCCGCCCGCATCCTGGGCATCGAACGCAAGACGCTGTACCGCAAGCTCGAGCGCATGGGACTCTGATCGGACGGGAACCGCGCGATTCCGACGCCCTCCGCGTAGGGCACAGGGCGGACGCCGTGCGCTCCCGGGCAACCCCGGTCTTCACGCGGGAAGCGATGGCAGGCGCCTCGTTGCTTTGCGGCGGCCGGTCTGCCGAGCATGTCTCTGCCCCGCAACGAAGTTTGATGCATCGCGTGCAGCCCTTGCGGGAAAGTCTTTTCGGCCGGGTCGGGGGACTCGCTCCCCATGACGACAGTTTGCGCCGCCTTGCGCCAGGTAACCCAAGCCGTTCAGGGCCCTAGGAGGGTTCCCGCAGCACGGGGTCGCAAACCGGACCCGCGCCGCGGTCACACTCAACGGCCCCGCCCGAGAGTATCGCGGGGGAGAAACGCACGGCGCTCCCGGTGGGCTACCCCTGCACCATCAGCGCTTCGTACGGGAGGCGGGGAGGCTCGACCGATCCGCCTCCCAAGAGGCGTGGGTTTCGGGTATCGGAACGCAGATCCGCCAAAACGCCTTTGCGAAGCAGAGGGACTTCCATGAACCAAGCCGGCTGTCGTCGAGCAAGCAACCCGTCATTGGGGCCGCCGGCTTGCAGCAACCGGATCGGATTCTTCGCTGCGCAGACTCGTGCGGGCCGACCAATCTTCGGTGACTTGGTGCAGTGCAGGACCGCAACCCGACCCCGGCGCCAACGTCGCGCTCTTCATCGCCCGTTGCCCGCGCCAGAAACTGTCGCGGCGGCGGAGCCTTGGCGCGAATCGCGAACCCATGGAATTTCTCTGCGGCCGGCCCACGTGGCGGGCCGAGCCTCCGAGGAGGATCACCGTCTGGGCTCGGAGCCCGCCCCCCGTGCCCCGCTTCGGGCAGTTGGAGAGGGAAATCCGGCTCGATCAAGAAGCTGAGCTGGGTCTTTCCTTCGTCTGGTCGCTGGCGCGGGGCTGTTCTGCCTTTGCGCCGGTGGGTCGGCCGGGGCTCCACAGGCCAGCTCGGGAGATGCCGGCGGTGGCCCCAAGGATTTCCTCGGTGGCACGAGGTTTGCCGGGCCCTTCCGCCGGGACCGAGGTTGGAGGGTGCGCCACGCACGGCCTACCTGCATTCTCCGTGAGTTGGCAGGAGGGGCCCCGCTCCAGCGACAGGGACTGGCGCGGGTAGGCAGCCACCACGCGATCGCCGGCCGTCCGCCAAGGACACCAACCAAAGATTTTGCAGGTGCTTTCCAGACCCGACCGTACTACAATAAAGTCGTCCTCATAGCGGTCTCATAAGACGCTTCGGCGTCAGGAGGTGAGGCCATGTTCGAGAGCCTGGACGAGCACATCAAGCGGGACGTAGCGGCGGAAACCACACCCGCCGAACGGCTGCTGAAGTGGGGCTTGGCAGTCCTCGTTACCGCGCTGATTCTCGGCGGCCTGTATGCCGCCATCCGTTTGCTGGAGGGCTGACAGAGCCGGTTCCTTCCTGGGAGTCGAGCCGGCGCATGACAGCCAGAACGAGCTCCGCGTAGCGCGGGTGCGGATTGTACACGCGGAGCAGGGCGCGACCGGTTTTGCCGGCGTAGAGTTTGGAACTCGCCAGCCGCCAGGCAACCCAGTGCACGGCGTGCACTGGCGTCTCGAACTGCTGCCTGCCAGAATCCCAGCCGAAGAGATTGTTACCCCGAGCGGTCTTGCCGCCACCCGTTTCCACGAGAGCGATACTGGGCAGCAGGCGCCAGTCGAGCCCGTGCAAATCGGCCGCCAGCAGGAAATGTTCGGCATGCTCGGCCGCCGGGCACCGGTAGCTCTCAAAGAAGGATCTGATGCGCTCCAAGCGCGGATCGTCGTCGTATTTTGCACATACGCGCTCGGGCAGCTCAGCCGGCCCGGTTGCGTCGGCTGTCAGGCCGCACGCCAAGACCACTACTGCGATCTGCCTTCCCATGGGTTGCTCGTAGGACTCTGACGACCGTTACCCCAGAGCAGAGCCCCCGAGGCTCGGGTTGTAACGTCGCGAACCCGCCAGTGTAACACGAGGCTCGGCCACCGCGCTGGCTGACCGCCGCACGGCCCCGGTGACGGCGAGGAGCCCAAGCGACGCCCAGCAATCACCACCGCCGATTGGACCGAGCATTCGCCGCCTGGCCGGCGGCGAGTCTGGCGCACATCTGCTCAAAGCCACGGTCGGACAGGAGGACGAACCGAGGCTTATTGGCTCCTGCGGTCCCGCTCGAATCCGCTCGCTCCGTTCCAGATTCCCAAGCGAGCCATCCCCAGAGGTGAAACTCCGGTCCACGTTCCTGGAAGCGTACGCCCGTCGAACGGGCAGAACCGCGACCGGCCATCGCGCAACAGAACGGGCGCCGAAGTTCGTTAGTCGGGCGCGTGTACTCGAGACGCGGAACCCATCGTGAAAGCGCGCCGGAATGTCCCGGACGCCCCCAGACACGGAAATCCATTGCCGGTCGGAGAACGGGAACACACTCGTGTCCGCCGCATCGGCGTCTTCGAAGAGCAGCCAACGGCGCAACAGGGCGGACCCGTACTTGGACGAAACCAGGTCGGGGCGCCTGGGTTCGAACCGTGCGCCGCGCAAAAGGTAGCCCTCGGCGAGCTGACGGGGCGGAAAGCGGCCGTATCCACGGTGTGCGTGCCGGGGAGCACCGTCTATCGGGGAACCGAGGCCAGGAATCCGGAAGGCGGTGTCGTCACGGGCTGCTGGAGGCGCCGGCCGAGCCCGCCGACGCGATCGGCTCGGGCCTGGCCACTCTCGCAGCGGTCGCAGGCGGTACACCAAGGTGCCCGTCCGGCCTTTGGTGGCCGTAGGCCCTGAGGGTGGGGTAAGCCTGATGCCATCGTGGCGCACCCTGCTCAGACCGTCGGAGCTCGTCGTCCCGCACATCCTGCGCCCTCCGAGGCCGCAGCTGAGGCCGAAATCACGTCGGACCGGCACGATGAACAAATGCCAGCCCCATCACCCACCGCCACCAGCGAACCGCAGCGGGGCCGATGGCCCGCCCCAGGCGCCTGCGCGCGCAGCCTGCGGCGTCGCACGGTCTGCCCTCTCGACCTGTCAGGTTCGACCGTCAGCAGTGAAGGCAGAACAGGTGCGCATCGGTGAGCCGGTGCGTTGATCGGTATTCCCGCGGAAAAAGTCGGCGGGCCGCCCTGAAGGGCAACCGTCCCGGAGGTCGAACCGCCCGACTGGAACACAGCTCCGCTGTTGGTGAATCGGAAGCCATCCGCAGGTCCACAATCCAGCAACCGCGGTCCCGGCCAAAGCGCCGCCCCACGCAGCCTTGCGAGGTCTGGAACATGACAGGCTCGGTCGTTTGTCAGTACCGTTGCGCGGTGCGCCTCGCCGGGCAGGGTCCACTTCGGGCCGTGCTCAAGCGACATGGATGGAGTTCTTTCCCTGCCACATCGGCCTTCCATGGGCCCAGTGCGCTCTCGCCAAGCCGGACTACGTTGGGATCTCCGCCCACGGGTTCGGTTTCGACTCGCTCCCCCACGCCGTTGACCTCGCGTCGCGTCGGTCCCGACCGCTGGTTGCACACGACAGTCACGGTTAGACCTTCGCGAGCCGGGTAGAGCCCTGGCATCGTAGCCCGCCCGGCGAGGATCCCCGGCCGGACAGACGAGCACGAAGCCTCCTGCGAGACGGTCCGCACGAGGCGGCGGCCGCGGGCCATCTTGCACCCCGGGCGCAACGGGCCACGGCGCGATGCAGATCGCCGCAATTCGCACCGGAGCCGGGCCTGCCGGGAGCGGCCATAGCTGGGGGTGGCTTCAACGGCAGTCGCTGGCGAAACCTGAAGACCCGCCTCTGCGCCTGGCACGGTCCCGGCCGGGCAGCCCGCGCTTCCGCGCGGCGAAATGAGGGTGCTCGCTCGGGGGAATTGCTGAGCCTTCGGGTTCGCGTTGCCTGAGCCACCTAATGTTCGGCGCGCGTCCGCCCGATCGAGAAACTGAGAGGCCCTTGGACCAAGCGGTCGAAACGATGAGCAACGAGATGCTGCAAGCACTGCGACGTCCAGTAGGTCTGATTGCAGGCGACCTGAGATCGCAGCCATGAGCAGCGAGACGCTTCAAGCCCTGCTGTGGATCGTCCTGCCCGGCTTCGTCGCCGTAGGCTCGGCGCTGCTTTCCGCCCTGATCATGCAGGCACGCATGGAGGTGAGCCTGGCCAGGGAGCGCGCCGCGACCGCCGAGGCACGGGCTCTGGCGCTCGCCCAGAACCAGCAGGTCGAGGAACGGATCCGCGCCGCCGAAGAGGCTGCTCGCCGGCACGCCTTGGAGGAGCTGCTCAGCGACCTCCGGATCGAGGAGCGGCGCTACATCCGCGAGAGCAAGTCGCTGTTCGTGACCCGCAAATGCCTGGTCGTTCAGGAGCGCCTTTTTTTCCGAAACCTGCCGCTGTCGGATTGGATCGAGCGCGAGTACTGGCTCGAAGAAACGGGCGACTCCGCTGCCCAAACGATCGCTTCGACAAGCCGCAAGTTGCTGCCTGTCACGCCGCGTCCGGCGGGCTGAAGCGAGCCCTGGCGCCCAAGCGGGCACCTCGACACAGGCAACGGCCTGCGCCTACGGCCAGCCGACCGGCAGGGAACGCCGCTCAGGACGTTTCTGGGAAGCCGGGCGCAGGACCCAGATCGGTGCGCCCTACCTCCCCATGATCAGCATGCGCAGGCTCATCGCCAGCAGGAAAAGGGCGTAGACCCGCCGCACCATCACCTCGGGAAGGGAGATCATGATGCGGGCCCCAAAGAAGGCGCCGGCGAAGAGTCCGAGTGCGATCAACGCCGCCCAGGCCAGCCGCATGTGACCGCTGCGGTAGTATTCCAGGGCGCCGAGCAATCCTACGGGAGGAATCAACGCCGCGAGGCTGGTGCCGATGGCTTCGAGCGGTCTTGCTTTCAGAACCAGCATCAGAGCCGGCACGATGATCAGTCCCCCGCCGATGCCGAACATTCCCGCCGCCACTCCCGCCACCAACCCGATCAGAACGAGCGCAACGTAAGGCATAACAGCCGAGTCTAACAAGGCAGCCGCGATCCTGACGGTTGCTAGAATGGGAACAAAGCCCTCTGCTTCCATGCCAGTCACGACCGCCACTGCCGAGGAAATCCTCGAGCTCAAGCGCCAGCGCCGCGCCATCCTGCTGGCGCACCACTACCAGGTTCCTGAAATCCAGGAGCTTGCCGACGCAGTCGGCGACAGCCTGGAGCTCGCCCGCAGAGCCCGCGAGTTCGAAGGCGACGTGATCGCCTTTTGTGGCGTCTGGTTCATGGCCGAAACCGCGAAGGTGCTCAACCCCGCTCGCATCGTGGTGGTGCCGGACCGCGAGGCCGGATGCTCGTTGGTGGACGCGTGCCCGGCGGATCAGGTGCGGATGTTCCGCGAGCGCCATCCGGACCACGTCATCGTGGCCTACATCAATACGTCCGTCGAGGTCAAGGCGCTGAGCGACATCCTTTGCACCTCGCGCAACGCCGTGGCCGTGGTCAACTCGATCCCGCGCGAGCAGCCCATCCTTTTCCTGCCCGACGCGAATCTGGGCAACTACGTCAAGCGGCAGACCGGCCGGGAAAACATGAAGATCTGGCAGGGTCTGTGCGTGGTACACGCCACTTTCACTGCCAGAAGGCTGGCTGCTGCCCGCGCCGAGCATCCCGAAGCGCTGGTGGCGGCGCACCCCGAGTGCCCCCAAGAGCTGCTCGAGCAGGCCGATTTCATCGGGTCCACATCGGCCATCGTCGAATGGTGCAGGAGAGCGCCTGCGCGCGAGATCATCGTGGTCACCGAGAGCGGCATCCTTCACTCGCTGACCCGCGTGGCTCCCGACAAGCGCTTCTACTTCATACCCAACGAGGAGTGCAACTGCAGCGAATGTCCCTACATGAAGCGCAACACGCTGGAGAAACTCCGCGATTGCCTCCGGAACCTCGAGCCGCGCGTGGAAGTGCCTGAGGAAATCCGGCAACGGGCGCTCCTGCCGCTGGAGCGCATGCTCGCCATCGTCTGAGCTTTTTCGAGCGTCGCGAAGAGGCGTTCCCGCCCGTCAGCGCAACTGACCGAGCATGTTCCCCGTTTGGCCCGTACCGTGCTCGCGAGCCAGCCAAATATCTTCTTCGATCTCTGTCCGCACGAAGTAGATGAACTGCTGGTCAGGACTCAGCGCAAAGCGCTGTTGCAAGATCTGCCCGGGCAACCCGAGGACCATCCTCCTGTTGCGTCCGTCGGCACGAATCGCCCAGATGGCGTTGGTCTCCCAGAACAGCAAGTTCTGGCTGTCCTTCAACCAGACCGGCGACCAGCCATGTTCGGCGATCTTGTGCAAGGTACCGTCGGCCAGCGAAAGCACATAGAGCTGCTCCCTGGGAGCCGGCGCCGAGCGGAGCCGTCCCGCAACCAGCCTGCCGTCCGGCGCGAAGCTGATGGGTGCGAAATCCGCTGGCAGAGACACCGCCGGGCAGGGACGCGAGAAGGCCAGCACGCAAAGCGGCTCGGAGCCCGCCGGAAAGCCGACCAGATTTTTCGCCGAATCCCACACCAGAGCCATCGAGGGGGCCACGCGGCGCAGCCCGCTGCCGTCGGGGTTGACGGCCCAGTACTCGAATCGCCCCCCACGGTCGCTCAGAAACACCAGATAATCGCCTGCCGGCGACCAGCGCGCATTGCGGTCCTTGGCCCTGTCGTTCGTCAGGCGGCGCAGCTGGCTCCCGTCAGGCCGCAGGATCACGATGTCCTCCTCGGGGTCCTGAACGCGCGCAGCAAGCCAGGCGCCATCGGGGGAGAACTCCGGCTCGCGCACTTGTCGCCCACGGCCTGTCAGGGGCTTGGCGACGGAGGCGTCCACCGCCTGGAATGGCCGGAAGGGTGCGACGTAAAGGATGCTCGATATGCTGCGCCGGGTGTAAACGAAACTCCGGCCATCCCGGGCCATCGAGAAGTGCGTGCTGTAAGCCGACGGCGTGCGCAGGGGAGTCGCCGAACCCAACACACGGCCGGTCTGCTCGTCAATGGGCACCTGCCAGATGTTCATGCTGCCGTCGCGGTCGCTCGTGAAGTAAAGAAAACGTCCATCGGGCGACCAATGGGGGCTCCAGTCAACCCACGCATCTTGTGTGACGGGCGTGGCCACCGCCTCGCGGGTCGCCGAACCGGGAGCGGGGATCGTCCAAATGTCTCTCCGCCCGTCGGGACTGGAGGCCCAGAAGGCGATACGGTGCCCGTGAGGAGACCAGCTCGGCTGAACAGCGTCGTAGACCACGGCCGCCGACGTGATCCTTCTCAGCTCCCCTGTCTTCGCGTCGGCCGTGAAAAGCTCGCTAGCCCGGCGCGCCGGCCCGTCCTCGGGTTCGAAAAACGTCCCCGAGGAGAAGACCACATGCCGCCCGTCCGGCGCCCAGCAGGGGTGGTAACCGAAGCTTGCCAGCTTCCTGACCGGGCCTCCCGCGCTGGGCATCAGGAATATTCCGCCGCCATCCCGCTCGCTGCGAAACACGACTTGGGAGCCGTCGGGCGAAATCGCGGGCTGCCAATCGTCGGCCGCACAATCCGCGGTGAGGTTGACGCCCAGCTCCGTCCCAGCAGACCTCGCGAACAAATCCCACTGGCCTCGCTCGAGGCATGCGTAGAGCCAGCGGCGCCCGTCCGGACCCACGCTCGGAAAGCTGCATCGCCCCGCCTCGCGGGTCAGCCTCGAGAACTCGTACGCGGCAGGGGAACGCTGGCCGCCTGCGCTGCTGGCGAGCCTGAACGCCGCCCACCCCAAGGCGGCCAATGCCGCGGCGGCAGCCCAAATCCACCATTTGGGTCCGCGGAAAGCCCGCGAACCGTCCACCTTTGCGGGATACTGCGTCGGCGGCGTGGCCTCCGCCGTCCCTCCATCCACGCACCGCACGATGCGCGGCACGTAACTCCCCTTCGGCAGCGAGATCCTGATCTGCTCCTTGCGGCCCTCGGTTTCGTAGTATTTTTCCAAGCGCGCCCGCAAGCGGCCGACCTCCACCCTGACGATCGGGTCCAAGCGCGGATCGAACGCCTCTCCTTTGTCGAAGACCTCCACGCCCAGGGAGTACTCCTTCAGCTCACCCGCCAGCCCCTGCACGTACTTGTCCACCAGGAACCGCAGCAGGCGCTGCTGCCTCCATGCTCCCGAAAATGTCCGGCTGCGAAGGATCGTCTCCAAGTGGGCGAGCACGGCGGCTGCACCGCCCGGATCGCCGGCGTCGCCCAGCTTTCCAGCCACCGGCTGCATCAGGCCCCCTTCGTCGCGGCTATTTTAGCTCAACCGCCATGCTCCTCCCCGTGCGGCGACCGGCATCCGTCGTCTTTTCGCTGGGTTCGATCAAGGCGGCGACCGGCAAGGTGGCTGTGGGAAGGGTTCGGGCGGGATCGGGGAGGACCGGCTCACGGCCCATGTTACGGTTACAGCAGGCCTGCCTGTTGCGGTAACTGGGTTGAAGCGGGGGCCAGCAACACCGATACTGGGCCCAAGGCGCGTGTGGGAGGGGGTGGCTGTCTGCTCGTCGGAACGGCCCCCGCTCGACCAGCCGCCCGACCAGGCAAGGCTTTCGAGGTTGCAACCATGGGAGCAATTCGAATTCCCCCACCGATCGTTCTCTGCCTCCTGATTCTGGTGGGCGCGCAACAGAGCTCGCTCGCCCAGGTCGGCAGGGCATCCATCACCGGCATCGTCACCGATAGCACCGGGGCCGTCATCCCCGCGGTCACGGTCAAAGCCAGGCACGTGGCCACCGGCGTGGACTACCAGACCGTCAGCAACGAAGTCGGAGCCTACACCCTGAGCGCGCTGCCCGTGGGCGAGTACACCGTGACCTATTCGGCGGCGGGCTTCAAGACCCTCGTGCGTCGAGGGATCAGCCTTGCGACCGCGCAGATCGCGCGCATTGACCCCGTACTGGAAGTAGGGCAACTCGTCGAGCAACTCACGGTGACCGCGGAAGCGCCCCTGCTACAAACCGAAACCGCCCAGAGCACCGAAAGCGTGACCTCGCAGATCTTCGCTACCTTGCCTCTGGCCTTCGGCAGCCGCGGGCGGAACATGGCGGACTTCGCGGCCCGTCTCGTGCCGGGCGTGCGAGGCTCCGATTACACCATGTCCATTCAAGGCACGCCAGGGGCCAGCGCCGGAATCGTGGTGGACGGAATGACGAACCTTGCCGGATTCCTGCCCGGCGACTTCGCCGAAGCCAGCATCTCGGCGGAAGCTGTCCAGGAACTGACCGTCATCACCGGGACGCCCAGCGCGGAACACGGCCGGCAGAGCGGGGGCACTCTGAGTTTCACGCTCAAGTCCGGGACCAATCAGCTGCACGGCTCCGCCTTCTACACCCTGCGCAACGAGTTCCTTCACGCCAACGACTGGAACAACAACCTCTACCTTGCGCGGGATCCTTCCAACAGCACCTTCCGCCGCCCCATGGACCGGCAGAAGAACTACGCCGGCAGTCTCGGCGGCCCGGTCCACCTGCCGAACCTCTATGACGGCCGCAACCGGACCTTCTTTTACTTCACCGCCGAGCGTTTCTTCACCCGAACGCTGGGCCCCGGTTCCCTGACTCGCAGCGTGCCGCAGCCGGAGATGTGGGAAGGCAACCTGAGCGCGTTGCTCCGTCCTACGCGGGTGGGCACCGACGCCCTCGGCCGCGACGTCTTCGAAGGCATGATCTACGACCCCACCACGTGGCGTCTGGTTGGCGGCCGCTACGTTGCTGACCCGTTCTACGGCAACATCATTCCCCCCTCGCGAATTTCCAAAGTCGCCCGGGCCTTCGCCGAAGAGTTCAAGAAATGGTACATGCCGGTGAACTCCAACCTCACCAACAACAGTTTCACATCCAACCAGTACCGCATGGACGCGCGCAACTACTCGCTCAAAGTGGATCACACCTTTTCGAGCGCTCACAAGATCTCCGCCTACTATTACAAGCACAGCTTTCCGCGGAACTTCCAGGAGAACGTGAGCGAAGTCTGGTCCCTGCTCGATCCGGATCTGGGCGGACCGCTTTCCCGCTCGATCCGGCAGCACCGCCGGGGATATAACTGGAACGTCTCGCACGATTGGGTCCTGAGCCCGAGCCTGCTCAACCACGCCTCGGTCGGTTTGAACAACAACGCCAACGCATTCCGCAGCCGCCAGATCGGGAAGCACTTCGCGGACAAG
The DNA here is from genome assembly GCA_025062235.1 of Bryobacteraceae bacterium. GTDB lineage: Bacteria > Acidobacteriota > Terriglobia > Bryobacterales > Bryobacteraceae > DTHT01. Next base: position 25,768 of record JANXAE010000016.1, on the reverse strand, counting down.
TGGGGCATCAAGAACGTCGGCCTGGGCGCCCCTGACGACCAGGTTACCCGGCCGGTGATCAATCTCGGCAGCTCGCCGGTGGTTACCTTCCAGAGTTGGAACCATGACGCCAACCGCGACGAGTTCTACCGCAACCTGGTCCTTTCGGATTCGCTCAGTTGGTACAAGGGGACGCATACCATCAAGCTCGGCGGCGAAATCAACCTGTTCCGCTACGACTCCCAGCAGTTCAACAACACCGGAGGGACGTTCAACTTCGCTGCTCGCACCACGGCCATTCCCGGCGAGACCTTCACGTCCCGCATCGGCAACAGCTTCGCCAGCTTCCTGCTCGGCGAAGTCAACAGCGCCACGCTCGGGCCGATCTTCAACCCCATCACCAGCAGCTACTACGCCGCGCTTTTCATCCAGGACAACTGGAAAATCACCCGCAGGGTCACACTGACGCTGGGGCTGCGCTGGAGCGGCAACTCCAACTATTACGAAGCCCGGGATGAGCTGGCGAACTTCAACGAGAACCTGCCCGATCCGAACTTCGGCGGCCTGCGTGGCGCCGTCGAGTACATGGGCGCCGGCGAAGGACGGGCCGGCCGCCGCACCATGTTTCCCGGCAGCTGGAGCGACTGGGGACCGGTCGGCGGCATCGCCTACCAGATCACGCGCAGAATCGTCATGCGCGCCGGCTACGGCATCAGCTATACGCCGGAGGGGTTCGGCTGGACTTACCCATGGCGGGCCGGCTTCAATGAGACGTACGAGGCAGCGGCGGACAGCAAGGGTGTTTTCCGCCCGGTCTTCAACATTGACGATGGCTTCCCCCTGGACGTCAGGAGGCCTCCCAGCACCGATCCTTCCTTCGCAGCCAAGTTCGGCGGCCGCCGGTATCATCCGGAATTCGCCAAGTCCGGACAGGTCCAGAACTTCAACTTCGGTTTCCAGACCGAAGTTCTGCGCGACCTCCGGGTGGATCTGGAGTGGCGCGGCAGCAAGGGCACACGGCTGCATGCCGGAGGCATCGTATACCCCAACCAGATCCATCCCAGAGAACTGGCGCGCGGAGCGGTGCTGACGCAGACCATCAGCACTCCGGCGCAGGCGGCCGCCGCGGGCCTGCCCTATCCTTACCCCGGCTTCAGCGGGCTGGGCGCTTACACCCTGTTGCCCTTCCCCCAACTTACCAGCCGCAGCCTGTCGGCTTTCGGCGATCCGGTAGGCAACAGCACCTACCATTCGCTGAACCTCATCCTCACCAAGCGAATGACCCAGGGCTATTACCTCTACGGCGCCTACACCTTCTCCAAGAACATCACCGACACTACGAACGTCGCCAACGGGGGAAGCGGCGGCCCTGTCCAGGACACTTACAACCGGCGTCTGTACAAGGCGGTAGCGGCGGCCGACAGAACTCACGTGCTGAAAGCGGTGATGCAATGGGACCTGCCCCTGGGCAGGAACCGTTCCCTGCTGCCCAATGCCGGCCGCATCCTCAACGCGATCGTCGGCGGTTGGAGCCTGTCAGCCCTGCTCAATTACTCCACCGGTACGCCGCTAACGCGGCCGGTCTCCCGGGTTACGCCCAACTTCTGGAACGGCGGCGCCATCCACGCCAACTTCGTCTCGCCGCCGGGCGGGTTCCGACGCGTCTTCAACCCGGAGACTTTCAACCCATGGAACGCCGCGGACCCGGGCAACCGGTTCTTCGACCCGGCCGCCTTCTCTGACGCGGCTCCTCAGTCGCTGGGCAACAGCCCGGTCCGCTTCCCGCAGGTACGCATGCTTTCCACTTTCAGCGAGGACGCCTCCCTGGTCAAGTACTTCTCCATCCGCGAACGGGCGAGGATCATGTTCCGGCTGGAGATGTTCAACCTCTTCAACCGGCATTACTTCGGCTCGCCCAGCACCAATATGAACGTGGCGTATTTCGGCAACATCTTCAACGCCAGCGGCAGGAGAACCGGGCAACTGGGCGCCCGGCTGGAGTGGTGAGCGACATGGCACGCGACCGCTGAGATGGGGCGGAGGTCGGGCTCCGCCCCGCCAGCCTCTCTCCGCACAGCGGTCCGACGTTCCGGGAGATGCTGAAGATGATCCGCTGGCTGACGGCTTTCCTCCTGGGTGTCCTCGTCGGGGATCCGCCGCCCCGCTTCCCCATGCCCAACGACTACACGAACTCCATCAAGACGCGCTGGCTGAGCAAGCCCGTGCTGGCTTCGACGCTGCTCGACGACGCCGAGAGCCTCGCCAGCTGGAAGCTGGTCAACTCGGGACAGGCCCGCGGTCAGCTCCTCCTGTCCAGGGAAAAGGCCCTCAGCGGCTCGAGCTCGCTGCTGTTGACCAGCCCCACGACCGGAGACAAGCCCATTCCCACGACGCGGTACTACGGGGCGGCCGGCGCACTGCACGTGGTCGAAGGCGAAGACTGGAGCCGCTGGAACCGCATCTCGGTATGGATCTATCCCGATCTGCCAGGCTTCCGCGTCGTCTCCCTGCTCATGATCTTCCATAACCAGGGCGCTGAGCCCGTGCCGGACGCCTACGGCAAGATGGGACTCAACTACGTCATCCTTCAGAATCACCGATGGAATCGCGTGGTCTGGGAGATCGCGAACCTGCCGCGCGACAGGGTCACCGGCCTGGAATTCTCTTACCGCATGCAAGGCAACGAACCGGGTGCGAGCGAGACGGTGAGGTTCTTCATAGACAGGCTCGAGCTGGAAAGGGTCAACGAAGACCACTACCTCGGCTGGAACGTCGCCCCCGGGCAGTTCGCCTTCAGTCACAGCGGCTACCAGATCGGTTTCGCGAAGACCGCACTGGCGAGCGACCTGACGGCGGATTCCTTCGAACTGGTCAACGTGAGTTCCGGACTGCCTGCCGCCAGCAAGCCCGTGCAACGATTGCGAACGCGGTTGGGCGAATTCCAGCTCCTGGATTTCTCCGAAGTTGAGGCCCCGGGCACGTATGTGCTGCGCGCCGGCGAACGCACCAGCCGCCCGTTCCGCATCGGAGCCGACGTCTGGAAAAGCAGCCTCTGGAAGGCCATCAATTTCTTCTTCGTGGAACGTTGCGGCTACGCGGTTCCGGGAGTGCACGATGTCTGCCACCGCGACTGGCTGCTCGTGCACGGCGACAAGCGCATCGTCGCGAACGGCGGATGGCACGACGCCGGGGACCTCTCCCAGTCCCTGATCAACACTGCCGAGGCCGTCTACGCGATGTTCGCCCTGGCGGAACGGCTGCGAGCGACCGGGGAAGACCCCGAGCTCGAAGACCGCCTCGTCCAGGAAGCAAATTGGGGCCTGGACTGGCTCCTCAAGGTTACCTTCCACGACGGTTACCGGCCGGGCTTCTGCACGATGGACCGCTGGACGAACGGGATCATCGGCGACCTCGACGACATGGTTTGCCAGGCGGTCAATAGCCCGGCCGGCAACTTCTCGGCCGCCGCCGCCGAAGCCCTGGCTGCCCGCATCCTGAAACCTTCCGATCCCATCCGGTCCGCGCACAGCCTGAAACAGGCGATCGAGGACTGGAACTTCGCAGTTGCAGGCTTCGAAAAGCCAACCCGGGGAGCGCCTGCCGAAATCGCAGGCATGGCGGTCCTGGCGGCTCTGGAACTGTATCAGGCCACCGGCGAATGGAACTATGCCGAAAGGGCGACGGCGTACGCGCGGATCATCCTCGATTCACAGCAACGCAGTTTCCTGCCCGAACTCACCGAACCCCTGACCGGCTTCTTTTACACCGGCCCGGAGAAGAAACGTATCCTCCGTTACGATCACATCAGCCGAGAGACAGCGCCGGTCGTCGCCCTGGTCCGCCTCTGTGAGCTTCTGCCCGAGCATCCCCAATGGATGGAATGGTACTCGGCCGTCGCCATTTACTCGGAGTACTTTCACAAAGCCATGTCACGGATGTCCGAACCTTACGCTATGCTGGCCAACTCCATTTACCACGACGAGGAATACAAACAAGCGGGAAAAGGCAAAGGCGCCACTGCCGAGGCCTACCGGGAACAGGTCCTCAATGGCATCAAGGTCGGCGCGCGGCACTACGTCCGACTCTTTCCTGTCTGGTTCGAGTTCCGCGGCAACCACGGCACTGTGCTCACGCAAGCCAAGGCGCTCTCGGCTGCGGCTCACCTGCGCTCGAATTTCGAACTGGCTGCGCTGGCCCACCTTCAGCTCCAATGGGTGGTGGGCCGCAATCCTTTCGCGCAAAGCACCATGTGGGGAGAAGGCTACGATTACGCCCCGCAGTACACGGCCATGTCCGGCGACATCGTGGGCTCGCTGCCCGTCGGGATCCAGACGCGCGGCAACACGGACTTGCCTTACTGGCCCACCGAGAACTGTCACAACTGGAAAGAGGTCTGGGTCCATCCGGTCACGCGCTGGATCTGGCTGATGCGCGACCTGGCCGGCCCGGCTTTCGTCTCGGGCCGCGTGACCCAGGGAACGGCGGAGCCGGTAACGTTCCAGCATCTCGAAACCGCATCCGTCACTCTTCTGTGGCCCGAGGCCGGCAGCTCCGTCTTCCGAGGGGCGCTGCCGGCCGGCGAATACGCCGTCTCGCGCGGCGGCACCGCGCGCAAGGTCACGCTGCTTCCGGGCGGGATGTTCCACCTGGATCTGCGATCCGAGGACTGGATCGAGTTGAAGCCCTCCGCGAGCGTGAACGCCCGAGGCCTCGTCCACCTCGAGGTGACAGCGGAGGGGTCCGGGCGCCACACGATCTCGCTCCGCACTTCCAACCTGGAACTGGCGCCCACGGAACGGACCCTTCGGCTCGAAGCGGGACGAACCCAGACTCTCAGCTGGGAAGGCAAGCCGAAGGATCCCGCGGCGCCGTGGGTCGTCGTTGTCGTGCCCGATGGCGACTTGACCCGCAAGCGCGAACTGCTCGGCTGGCGGCGCAACCGCTGAGCCGGCCGGATCAGGCATCGCGGCGCAGCGCCAGCCCCGAAGGCGGAGCCCGTGGAAGCCGGCGATTCTGGCGCGGCAGCCGTCTGCCCCGCGGCGGGCCGCCGCTTGCAGCGCAAGCCCTGGAACCTGGCCGGGAGCAGGCCCACTGCGAGCGGACTGCCCGGGCTCAGAACACCCTGCGCTTCAGACGTGCAGGATCGAACTTCGCCGTGTCCGCTACGGCCATCACCGCCATCACCCCGGCTTGGACGGGATCGGTCACGACGAAATCGGCAGCTTCCGGCACGCTGCCCGCCATGTTCAGGCTGATCACGAGCAGGCCCTGTTGACGGACCTCGCGCACGGCCCTTTCGATCTCGCCGCCCATGAGCGAACCCGCCAGCACCAAGGCCTTGGCCCGCGGCAATCGCGCCACCGCCCGGACCGCAGCCGCCAGCGCCTGCTCGCCCACCAGCGGGATGGTGTCCACCGAGATGTGCTCGCCGCGGATGTTGTGACGGTCGGCTTCCGAGATGGCGCCGATGGCGACCTGTCCGACCTGAGCGCCGCCGCCCATGATGATGACGCGCTTGCCGTAGATCTTCTGGAAAGTTTCCGTCAGAGTGACCGAGCGTACGATCGGCAGGCCTTGCAGTTCTCCGACGAGCGCGTCGGGCAGGCCCGGCAGCTCGACCTCGAAATAAATGCGCGAACGCTCCGGCGCATTCTCGAGGATCTCGACCAGCGAGATGTCGCCCTCGTGCCGCGCGATTACGCCCGTGAGCTGGTGGAGTACCCCGGGACCGCCGGGTCCCTCGATCAGCAGGCCCACACGTTCGCCGGCCATGACGGCCTCCTCACTCCAGCACCTCGTACTTGCGCAGGATCTCCTCCCAGTAACCGTGCGCCTTCAACAGTAGCTCGGCCACTTCGCGCACCGCACCCCGTCCCCCCGGCGACTCCGTGACCCAGTGAGCCATGCGCTTCACCTCGGGCCGCGCGTTGGCTGTGGCGATGGCCAGCCCCACCCGCCGCATGATGACGGCGTCCGTCAGATCGTCGCCGATGTAAGCCACCTCTTCCGGGGCGACGCCCGCGTCGCGCAAGATCTCTTCCAGGATGGGAATCTTCTCGATGTGGCCCTGGTAGACATAACTGAAGCGGCACTGGCGGGCGCGCTCCTCGGTGGCCGGGGAGACGCGCCCGCTGATCAGCCCGGTGCGTATGCCTTTCCAGGAAAGCCACTGGAGGGCGATGCCGTCCTGCGAATCGAAACCCTTGGTTTCCACCATGCGGCCGCTGGCATCCGGGACGTTGTACAGCTTGCCGTCGGTCAGCACGCCGTCCACGTCCATCAAGAGCAGGCGGACGCGCGCGGCCCGCTCGAAAACGGATCCGGGGTAGCTTGCCTGCATCAGCGTTGGATCCGCGCCGAGCCGCCGCGCGCGAACGCGCGCACCTGCTCCAGCGTGGCCATGGTCGTGTCGCCCGGGAACGTGGTCAGCAAGGCGCCGTGCGCCCAGCCCAGCCTGACAGCTTCCTCCGGAGGCTCGCCCGCCAGCAAGCCGTAGAACAGGCCCGAGGCGAAGCCATCGCCGCCGCCCACCCGGTCGTACACATCCAGCTCGCAGGTGGGCGCCTGGTAGGACTTGCCGTTGATCCACGCCACGGCGCTCCAGCTGTGACGGTTGCTGGAGTGCACCTCGCGCAGCGTGGTCGCCACCACCTTGACGTTCGGGTAGCGCTGCACGACGGTCTCGATCATGGCCAGGAAGACCTTGGGATCGAGCTGCGAGGCCGCCGTGACCTCAGGACCGGGAATGCCCAGGCCGAGCTGGAGGTCCTCCTCGTTGCCCACCAGCACGTCAACGTTCTCGACGATGCGGCCGAGCACTTCCTGCGCCTTCTGCTGGCCGCCCCACACGCTCCACAGCTTGGCCCGATAATTCAGGTCGAAGGAGACCACGGCGCCGGCAGCCTTGGCCGCCTTCATGCCTTCCACGATCAGCTCGCCCGTGGTGGCCGAAAGCGACGCGAAAATGCCGCCCGAATGGAACCAGCGCACGCCGCCCGAGAAAATCTCTCTCCAGTCGAAATCGCCCGGCTTGAGCAGGGCCGCGGCTTCGTTCGAGCGGTTGTAGAAAACCACCGGCGGCCGCACGCCGAAGCCGCGGTCGCTGTACACGGTGGCCATGTTCGGGCCGTTGACGCCATTGTGCTTGAAGTGCTTGTAGATGCCCTTCACGCCCATGGCGCGCACGCGTTCGGCGATCAGCTCGCCGATGGGGTAGTCCACCATGGCGGTGACGATCGCCGTGCGCATTCCGAAGCAGTCCGCAAGGTTGGCCGCCACGTTGTATTCGCCGCCCGAGACGTGGATGTCGCAGCGCGTGGCCTTGCGGAAGGGCACGGTGCCGGGATCCAGCCGGTGCACCAGCGCGCCCAGGGAAACCAAGTCGAAAGCCCCTTCCTTGGGAATGTGCAGCCCGATGTCCATTCCGGTTGCCGACCTCCTTTCTCAGACGGTATAAGCCGTGGAGGCCACCGTGCCGCCGCGGCCCGTCCAGTTGGTGTGGAAGAACTCGCCGCGCGGCCGGTCCACGCGTTCGTACATGTGCGCACCAAAGTAGTCGCGCTGTGCCTGGAGCAGGTTGGCGGGCAGGCGTTCGCAGCGGTAGCCGTCGAAGAAGGCCAGCGCCGTCGAGAAGGCGGGCACGGGCACGCCGATCTGCACGGCCGAGGAAACGACGCGGCGCCAGGAGTCTTGGCAGCGCTCGATCACGCCGCGGAAGTACTCGTCGAGCAGCAGGTTGCTCAGGCCAGGATTGCGGTCGAAAGCCTCCTTGATCCGGCCCAGGAACACCGAACGGATGATGCAGCCGGCGCGCCAGATCGAGGCGATGCTGCCGTAGTTGAGCTCCCAGTTGTACTCCTTCGCCGCCTCGCGCATCAGCATGAACCCCTGCGCGTAGGAGACGATCTTGGAGGCCAGTAGCGCGCGACGGATGTCCTCGATCCAGGTGGCGCGGTCGCCCTCCAGGCGGCCCTTCGGGCCCTTGAGGATCTTCGCGGCTTCCACCCTCTGCTCCTTCATGGCGCTGAGGCACCGTGCGAAGACCGCCTCGGCGATGAGCGTCACCGGCACGCCCAGATCGAGCGAGCTGATCGTGGTCCACTTCCCGGTGCCCTTCTGGCCGGCGGCGTCCAGGATTTTGTCCACCACGTACTCGCCGTTCTCGTCCTTGTAAGCGAGGATGTCGCGCGTGATCTCGATCAGGTAGCTCGAAAGCTCGCCCCGGTTCCACTCCGCGAAGGCCTCATGCATCTCTTCGTTCGACATGCCGAGGCCCTCCTTCATCAACTGGTAAGCCTCCGAGATCAGTTGCATGTCCCCGTACTCGATGCCGTTGTGCGCCATCTTGACGTAGTGGCCGGCGCCGTCGCTGCCGATCCACTCACAGCAGGGGGCACCGTCGGGCGCCTTCGCCGCAATGGCCTGGAAGATGTCCTTCACCAGCGGCCAGGCCTCGGGCGTCCCGCCGGGCATGATCGAGGGGCCGTGACGGGCGCCTTCCTCGCCGCCGGAAACGCCCGTACCGATGTACAGCAGGCCCTTGCTGCGCAGGTAGTGGGTGCGGCGAATGGTGTCGGGGAAATGCGAGTTCCCGCCGTCAATGATGAGGTCGCCCGGCTCCAGATGGGGCAACAGCAGCTCGATGAAATCGTCCACCGCCTTGCCCGCTTTCACCATGAGCATGATCTTGCGGGGCTTCTTCAGCAGGCTGACCATTTCCTCGATCGAGCGGGCCCCCAGGATGGTGTCGCGGCCCTTGGCCGCGCCGTTCAAGAATTCGTCCACCTTGGAAACGGTCCGATTGTACGCCACGACCGTGTAGCCGTGGTCGTTCATGTTGAGAATGAGGTTCTGGCCCATCACCGCCAGGCCGATCAGTGCGATGTCGCCTTTGGGTTCCATGCTTGCTTCTCCTTCACGAATAGTCACGCGCGCGGAGCGCATGAGGCGCGTGCGGGAAGGGCGCACCAGCGCCCCATTTTCCGGATCCCGCGGGGAATGGCTCGTGCTAGCGCGACGCCAACTTTACCCTTATATCATACGGACCCGTCCGGATTCAGATGACGAAGCTGTTCGGCTTGCGTCGCGGCACGCCTGAGCGCGCTATACTAGAACCGGCGGTGGAGTTCGCCATCAACCGCCGGCGCCCAGCGGAGAGCGATCCGCCGCGCCGGCCAATAACTCCTACGGTGGCGGAATCGCTGTAGGAGCCCCTCCCGGCGATCCTCCCAGTGATTCCCCGAGACATCATCTTGTGAAGTTGTGCACCACGATGACCGTCAGCGCCGACACCGCCGCCGACCTTTCCAGCGCGGCGCGCAGGCTGCAAGAGCTCGCCGCCGGAATTCACCAGCAAGGTATCGCATCCGCCGCGGCTGAACTGGCGCAGCGGATCGAGCAGGACCGCTTCCACCTGGTCGTCGTCGGGCAGTTCAAGCGCGGCAAGACCACTTTTTTGAATGCCCTGCTCGGCGAACCAGTGCTTCCCGTGGCCGTGTTGCCCCTGACCTCCGTGGTCACCCTGCTGCGCCACGGAGAGCGCGCCCACGGCCTGGTGCACTTTCAAGATGGGCGCACAGCAGAAATCCCTCTCGACCGCCTGTCGGAATTCATCACCGAGCAGGGCAATCCCCGCAACGCCAGGCAGGTGGCTTACGTCGAGGTCCGCCATCCGAGCCCTTGCCTTGCCGGCGGCCTGACCCTGATCGACACTCCCGGGGTGGCCAGCATTTACGAGCACAACACCCGCGCCACCTACGAGTTCCTGCCGCGCATGGACGCGGCCATTTTCATCACCTCCCCGGAGCCGCCGCTCACTTCCGCCGAGATGGAATTCCTGCGGGAGCTGGGCAAGCAGGTCGGGCGCGTCTTCGTGGTGATGAACAAGGCGGATACGGTGAGCCGGGAGCATATGGCCGAAATCCTGGATTTCACCCGTCGCTCCCTGCCGATGGATCTTCCCGCCGACAGCAGCCAGATCCTTCCCGTCTCTGCGCGGCAGGCGCTGGAGGCCAAACTGAGCGGCGATCGCTCGTTGCTCGAGCGCAGCGGCTTTCCTGCCGTGGAGCGCCGGATCGAGCAGTTCCTGCGCGAAGAGAAGAAGGGGGTGTTCCGGTTCGCCGCCGGCCGGCGCCTGCTGGAGCTTGCAGCGGAGCTGCACATGCTCATGAACCTCGAGATCCAAGCCGCGCGCATGCCGCTCGTTGAGTTGCAGCAGAAAATCGCCGAATTCGACCGCCAACTCGAGCTCGCACGGCAGCAACGGGAGGACAACCGCGTGCTATTGCGAGCCGGACTGGCGCGCCTGTCCAGCTCCCTCGAGGACGCAGCGCGCCAGTTCGTTGAAACCCGGCTCTTGCAGGCGACGGCCGCGGCGCAGCGACACTTCCAGGCCTCCTCCACCCTGCCCCGCCGTCAGCTCGCCGCCGAAATGGATCGTTTCATCGCTCGCACGGTTCACGAGCTGTTCGAACCATGGAGGCGCGAGGTCGAACGGCAGGCCTTCGAAGAATTCCGCTCGCTAGCCATTCGCTTCCAGCGGGCCACCAACGAGCTTGCAGACCGCGTGCGGCAGACGGCAGGCGAGCTGTTCGGCATCGAGATCAATCCGGTGGAGCTGGCCGACGAGCTCGCCTGGCTCGAACCCACGGGCTACTACACCGATCCCCTGCTCGACTGGGGCCTCGGCAACGCACCCCTGTTGCTTCCGCGTCCCCTGTATCGCCGCTATCTGCTGAAGCGCGTGCTGAAGGCGGTTTCCGAGGAGCTCGATCGCAACGCCACGCGTGTCGCCTGCGATTTCAAGCGGCGTTTGCAGAAGAGCGTCTCGGACTTCGAGCGTTCGCTCGAAGCCAGGCTGGACGAGGCCGTCCATGGGATCCGGCAAGCCATGGAAGCGGCTCTGCAGCGCCACAGGGAAAGTTCGCTCCGCGCGAGCGAATTGGCCGAGAATCTATCGCGGTCCATCGAGCAGTTGAGAGCGCTGAGCGAGGCGATCCGGGAGAGCATGCCGGAGCTGCCCACGGCCGCCTGAGGCTCTGCTGTGGCACAATCAGGCATGCGGCCCAGGCCGGGAATCGCGCGCAGCAGCCTGTACTTCGTGGTGCTGCTGGGCCTGGTGAGCCTGCTGGCCGATGCCACCTACGAAGGGGCGCGCAGCGTAAGCGGCCCGTATCTCGCCCTGCTGGGGGCGGGCGCGGCAGCGGTGGGCTTCGTCGCAGGCCTCGGGGAGATGGCCGGCTACGCGTTGCGTCTTCTCTCCGGCTTGATCGCCGATCGCACGCGCCGGTACTGGGCGATTGCCATCGGCGGCTATCTGGTGAACCTGGCCGCTGTTCCGTTGCTCGCGCTGGCGGGAAGCTGGCGCGTCGCTGCGCTGTTGATCGTCGCCGAGCGCGCGGGCAAGGCCATGCGCACGCCCGCGCGCGACGCCATGCTCTCGCACGCCGCAGCGAACCTGGGGCGAGGCTGGGCCTTCGGGCTGCACGAAGCGCTCGACCAGTTGGGCGCCGTGGCAGGTCCGGCGCTCGTTGCTTGGACCCTGTCCGCCCACGGGAGTTACCGACGGGCGTTCCTCCTGCTGGGCATTCCGGCAGCGTTGGCGATCGCCACGCTGGCGATGGCCCGCGCGCTCTGGCCGCACCCGCGCGAGTTGGAGGGGAAGTCACCACCGCCGGCGACGGACGGCCTGCCGCCTCTGTTCTGGCTCGCGGTGGGGGGAGCTGCGTTGTGGGCGGCGGGCTACGCCGACTTCGCACTCATCGCCTACCATCTGCAAGGGGAACAACTCTTCGACGGCCCTTCGATCGCGATCCTCTACGCTGCCGCGATGGGCTGGGACGGTCTGGCGGCGCTGTGGCTCGGTCGCCTGTACGATCGGATCGGCCTGCGACTGATCAGCTTCGTGGCGCTGGCCGCGGCACCGTGCGCGTTGCTCGTCTTCACAGGGAACAAGGCCGCGTCGCTGGCCGGGCTCGCGCTATGGGCGACGGGAATGGGCGCACAGGAATCGGTGTTGCGGGCGGCCGTCGCGGAACTGGCGCCTGGGGAGCGGCGCGCCAGCGCTTACGGGATCTTTCACGCTGCGTATGGGGTGAGCTGGTTTGCGGGGAGCGCCCTCATGGGCCTGCTCTATGGCGTCTCGTGCGGCGCGCTCGCGGGCTTTTCGGTTTCGATGCTGCTCGGAGCGGCCTGGCTCTTCGGGCTGGCCAGCCGCCGCCATCAACGCTCCGGCAACCAGCCGTAGGCCGCCATCATGATGCGGAACAGGTCGGTGTTGGAGATGAACCCACGCACCCGCTCCGCGCCCGGCCCCTGGGCGGCGACCAGGACCTCCTCGCCCGTGTGACTGCCGTCCACCCTGATGTAAGGCCGATTTTCCGGTCCCGCCGATCGCTCGCCGGCCAACAGCGGCTCGCCCTTACGCCCGCCGCGCAGCCGGAGATCGAAGGAATGATCCGCGGTGAACACGATGAGAGTGTCCCTGCTGGCGCGCTCGGCGGTGCGGCGGACGACCTCGTCCATCTGGAGCACGCGGTCGAGCCCGCGCTTCAAGTTGTCCGCGTGCATGTCCCACTCGACCATGAGGAAATAGCCGCGCCGGTTGCGTTCGAGCAATCGGATGGCTCCCTCGACCGCCTCCCAGGGATCGAAGTCGCCGGTGTCGTACAAGCCCACGACGCGGCGAGCCTCCGCCGGCAGCGGCCCCGGCCGGTCCAGCAGCGTGTAGCCCCTCTCGCGCAAGGCAGCCTCGGCGTCCACACCCAGTTCGCGCACCGCGGCGAGAATCTTGCTGCGCCCGGCGCCGACCAGCACCTCCACACCGTCACCGAAGCGCGGCTTGAGGAACTGAACGAAGATCTCGCCGATTTTGCGGCGGTCGTTCGAGTGGGCGTAGCAGGCGGCCGGAGTCGCATCCGCCGCGCCGGTGTTGGTGACGATGCCAGTCGAAAGGCCACGCTCCTCGGCGTGCTCGAGGATGGTCTTCAGCGGCTCGCCGTCGGACTTTCCGCGCACCGCCGACGCCGATTGCGAGACCACGCCGTTATGCGTCTTCTGCCCGGTGACGATGGCAGTCATGCCGGCTGCCGAGTCGGTGACCCATTCGCTGGCGGTGGAAGTATCCATCAGCGCGATGTGCGGCATGCGCTGAATGTAAAGCCTCTGCGGCGCGCCGTGCCCGTACGCGCTGGCGGCGTTCAGCGTGGGAATCCCGCCTGCGTCGCCGAGGAACAGGATCACGTTGCGCGCCCTGCGCGGCGCGCCGTTCGCCGGGGCGAACAAGGCCAGAACGGCGAGGGCGACGAACGTCCTTCTGCTCAGGGTCATGGTGTGCTTCTCTTCCGTTGTGCGCGCCCGCGCTGGCCGGCGGCGAGCACAAACGCCCATTGTGCCACAGCCTCTCGCCGACCCACCAGCCGGCGCGCACCAAACGGGCGACAGGTGCCGATCCGGCTCCGCGATATCGCCCGTCAGTCCCGCCTGTCTCCGGGATGCCGCGAAGCCTCGCGCCCGCAGGCGCGCGCACCGGGCGTGAGGGATGCCTGCGCAGGATCCCAACCGCCATCCCAGCTTCCTCAATCTGCACCGCACCCGAGCCTCGAGCAGGTCGCCGCAGCCCATAGGGGCAGCATGGGCCGGCGGTCGGGCCGCGTCCCGCAACCTTCGTTGCACGAATCGGTGCTCCAGGGAGATCGGCTTCGTTGCCAAGGGGCAGGCGGCCCGGAGCGCCCCCGGACTCCCCGAGAGCGCGGACGACGTCGCGGGCCGGCCGCTGCCAAGGCCGCCGTGGCGGCTCGCACACAGCCGGCGACAGTCCGCTGTATCGCCTCGGCGTCGGCCTCTCGCGGATCGCCTTCGCGGGCGAGCACGAGCGCGCAAGCAGCGGCAGCCAGCGTCCCCCAGCGGAGGCCGCGGAAACCATGGCCGAGGAGGTCCGGGACTGCGAAGCGGCGAGAAACCCTTCGCATGCGGTCAGCAGCTTGTCCGCGTGCTCGAGGTCTGCCGGCGGGTGCCGTCGCTGGGCTTCATCGAGGCGCGGCCCGCAATGCATCTGCGTGAGCTCCGCCTCCACTGCGGGAAGCGACGGGCGAACCCGCGCCGGAGCAGGCTGGGGATCCGGGCCAGAGCTGCGCCCGGCAGGAGTCACCTTCTCCTCTTGGGGCGGTACACGGCGAGCTCCACCGCCGCAATCCCTCTCGGGCGAGATCGGGCAGCGCCACGCCCGCGACGGATCAGAAGCGATACAACGGGAAGGCTCTCGTGCCTCCGCTGCCACCTACGCCCACCGTGGCCGGCTCGGGCTCCCCTATTGGACGGCAGAAGATGCCCGTGTCCCCGAGGAACACCTCGAGCTCGGCGGGCTGCGGCAGCGCGCCCTGGATGATCAGCTCGGAAAGCGGATCCTCGATGTACTTTTGCAAGGCCCGGCGCAGCGGCCGCGCACCGAAGCTGCGGTCGGCGCAGGTCTTCTCAAGGATGTATTTGGCGGCGTCCGGGGCGAGCCGGATGCAAATCTGCTTGGAGGCCAGGTTCTGGTTGATTTGCCCGACCAGCAGGTCAATGATCTTGAGCAGATCCTCGTCGGTGAGCGGCTGGAAGAGGATCACTTCGTCGAGGCGGTTCAGGAACTCGGGGTTGAAGACCCGCTTGACTTCCGCCATCACCATGTCCTCGACCTTCTGCGGGATGCCGGCGTTGGCGGGCGCGGAGAAGCCGACGCCGGTGCGCTTCTCGAGGAAGCGCGCGCCGATGTTCGAGGTCATGATGATGATGGTGTTCTTGAAATCCACGGTATTGCCCAGCCCGTCGGTCAACTGGCCATCCTCGAACACCTGGAGCAGGATGTTGTAGATGTCCGGATGCGCCTTTTCGATCTCATCGAAGAGAATGACCGAGTAGGGCTGCCGGCGCACGCGCTCGGTCAACTGACCGCCCTCTTCGTAGCCCACGTAGCCGGGCGGGGAGCCGATGAGCTTCGAGACCGAGTGCTTTTCCATGAACTCCGACATGTCGAAGCGCACCAAGGCCTTCTCGCTGCCGAAGAGGAATTCGGCGAGCGCCCGCGCCACCTCGGTCTTGCCCACGCCGGTAGGACCGAGGAAAAGGAAGGCGCCGGCTGGGCGCTTGGGCGATTTCAGTCCGGCGCGCGAGCGGCGGATGGCCCGCGCCACCGCCGAGATGGCCTTGTCCTGACTGACCACGCGCTTGTGCAGTTCCTGCTCGATGCGGAGCAGCTTGGTGACCTCCTCCTCCTTGATCGCTGTCATGGGCACGCCAGTCCAGCGCGCCACGACTTCCTCGATATCGTCCTTGGTCACCACGGCGGTCGAGGAATCGTCCAGGTTGTATTTCTCGCGCAACTGGCGCAGGTTCTCGCGCTCGCGGCGCTCCTCGTCCGAATAAAAGCGCGCCTTCTCGAACTCGTGGTTGGCGATGGCGTTCTCCATGCGCTGGACGATGAACTTGATGCGCTTCTGGACTTCGGCCACCTCGGGCGGCACCGTCGTCTGGCGCAGTTTCACGCGCGCGCCCGCCTCGTCAATGAGGTCAATGGCCTTGTCCGGGAGGTAGCGGTCGGGAATGAAGCGGCTGCTGGTGTAGACGGCCGCCTCGATCGCCTCGTCCGTGTAGACCACGGCATGGAACTTTTCGTAGCGCTCCTTGATGCCGAACAGGATCTTGATGGCGTCCTGCTCGGTAGGGGGCGGGACCTTGACAGCCTGGAAGCGCCGCTCGAGCGAGCGGTCCTTCTCGATGGACTTGCGGTACTCGGCCGGCGTAGTGGCGCCGATGCACTGGATCTCGCCGCGCGAGAGCGCGGGCTTGAGGATGTTGGCCGCGTCGAGGGAGCCCTCAGCCGACCCGGCACCGACCAGCGTGTGGAGCTCGTCAATGAAGATGATCGCGTTCTGGCTCTCCATGAGCTCCTTCATGATGGTCTTCAAGCGCTCCTCGAACTGGCCGCGGTACTTTGTGCCAGCCACGATGAGCGACAGATCGAGCGCCAGGATGCGCTTGTCGGCCAGGAAAGAGGGAACGTCGCCGTCGGCGATGCGCTGGGCGAGGCCCTCGACGATGGCGGTCTTGCCGACGCCAGGCTCCCCGATCAGCACGGGGTTGTTCTTGGTCCGGCGGCAGAGAATCTGGATGACGCGCTCGAGCTCGTTCTCGCGACCGATGAGGGGATCCAGCAGTCCGTCCGCGGCCGCCTGCGTGAGGTCGCGGCTGAACTCCGACAGCAGGGAGGTCTCCTTCGGCCGGCTGGTGGTCCGTTCGCTCGAGGCGCGCGCAACTTCCTCCCGGACCGCCGAGAGCCTGAGGCCCCGCTCGTGCAGCAGCTCCGCGGCAAAACAGCGCTCCTCGCGGAGCAAGCCGAGCAAAAGGTGCTCCGTGCCGATGTGCCGGTGATTGAGTCGCTCGGCCTCCTCGGCCGCGTAGGCCAGCACCCGCTTGCACTCGTGACTCAGCGGCAGATCCACGCTCGTAGGCACCTTTTCCCGGATCGTGGTGTGCGCCTCGATCTGCTTGCGGATGGAATCCACCGCCGAAGCCGAGCGCAGGAACCGGCTGGCCAGCGCCTTGTCTTCGCGCAGGAGTCCGAGCAGCAGGTGCTCGGTCTCGATGTAAGGGCTGCCATACTGGCTCGCCTCGTAACGGGCGAAGAAGATCACCCGCCGGGCCTTTTCCGTGTAACGCTCAAACATAGCTGGCTCCGCCCTCTCCCTTAGTTGGATGCCTCTCCGAGGCCGGGGGTTCTTCGATCTCGGACAGCCTCCCCGCCTCCAGCTTCAACATACGATCGCAGCGTCGCGCGAACGAAAGGTTGTGCGTGACGTAGACCGAAGTCAGCCGGTGCGTGCGGTGGATCTCGGCCAGCAGGGCAATGATCATCTCACCGGTCCGGGCGTCCAGGTTCCCCGTAGGCTCATCGGCCAGAAGCACGCGCGGCTGACCGACCAGCGCCCTCGCCAGCGCCACGCGCTGCTGCTCACCCCCAGAAAGCTCCCCAGCCCGATGGTGCAACCTCCCGCCCAAGCCCGTCTCCTGCAACCGGTCCCGGGCCACTTCCGCAGCCTGCTGGCGCGTCCAGCCGCGAATCAGCAAAGGCATCATCACGTTCTCTAAGGCCGTGAATTCCGGCAAAAGATAGTGACTCTGCCAGACGAAACCGATCTCGCGATTGCGGAACTCCGCCAGTTCAGCATCCCCCAGCCGCGTCAACTCCTTTTCCCCGAAGTATATCGTCCCCTTCGTCGGCCTGTCCAGACCGCCCAGTAAATGAAGCAGCGTGGACTTGCCCGCTCCCGATTCCCCCACGATGGCGAGCCGCTCGCCTCTGGCCACTTCCAGATCCAAGTCCGAGAAGACCACGAGCTCGGCATCCCCGGAGCGGTATCGCTTCTCCAGCCCGATCGCCCGGATCGCCGATCCAGTGGAGCCCGTCATCGCCGCACCCCCCAAATATCTACGCTAGCACGCCCGATCGGGAGGGATCGCCTGATCCGCTCCGCCGGCAGCCGCGTCAGATCAGCCGCCAACCCACCATCAGGCCTGTTGGCCCCGGCACGTGCAACCGGCGCACTGGGTAGAATCCGGCTTCCTCCAGCCACTGTCGGTACTCGGTCTCCGTGTACGTCGCCCCGCCCGGCGTGTTCACCAGCATGTTCAACGCGAACAGCGCCGCGTGGCGCGGAGCCGTGCGATCGGGCTCGAGAATGAAATCCTGGATGACGACGCGGCCCCCGGGGTGCAAGGCGGCGTGCGATTTTCGTAGCATGGCCCGGTTCTCCTGCGGATCCAGCATGTGACAGACCGCGGAGATGAAGACCAGGTCGTACCCGGCGCCGTAGGAGGGCTGGCGCAGGTCGCCCACCTTGGTCTTCACGCGATCGCCCACGCCCGCCTGCTCGATGTGCCGCCGCGCGATGCGCAGCACGGGCGCCAAATCCATGACGTCGGCCTCGAGCGAGGGCGCTGCCTGCGCGAAGGCGATGGCGTAGGCTCCGGAACCGCCGCCCAGGTCGAGCATGCGCCCGACTCCTTCCAGTCCGATGGCCTCGGCCACCAGGGGCGCGCGCCAGCGGGCGTTGTAGTGCATCAGCGCGATGAAAGCCTCGGTTTCGGCTTTCGTGCGCCGGCGCGCCCGCACGCAACTTCCCTTGCGCACGCATGCGGTCAGCCGGCTCCAGCGCTCCCACAGCTTGACGATGTGCATAAGGGCGTCGCGGGCGCTTTCGGCAGTGTCGCGCCGGAACCAGCGCGAAGCGGGGACGTTGAAATACCGGTCTTCGCGCTTGCCGAGGAGGCCGACGGCCACCAAGGCATCGAGCAGCATTTCCGTGGAGCGCAGCGCCGTACCCACCCGGGCCGCCGTCTCGGTGGCGGTCGAGCCCTCGCCCACGGCGGTGAACACGTCCAGCTCGATCGCGGTCAGCAGCAGCCGGCTCTCGCGAAAGGCGTTGAGGCGCTCCAGCAGATGCTCGGGGACGGGTTCCATAGCGCCAGTATAAGGCGCGGGCCTGTGGCCCGATGCGTCCCGGTCCCAGCGCGTCGCGCCCCGGGCTCGAGCAGGCGGTATGATGTGTGGGGAAGTGCGCCGGCTGCTGTTCTGGCTCGCGGTTCTATCGCCGCTCTCTGCCCAGGAGCGCTGGTCTCGGGTGCGTTCGGGCCCGTTCGAGGTCCTCTCCCGGGCGGGAGAGCGAGCAGCTCAGGAGACTCTCGGCATCCTCGATCAGTTCCGCTATATCTTCGGGCGGGAGCTCTCGCGGGAAGATCCCAGGACGGTCTGGCCCGTGCGCGTGCTCCTCGTACGCCGCGGCCGCGACGCGGAACCTGCGTATCCGCCTGCGCTGGGCCGCGACAGTTTCGTGGCCTCGCTCCAGGCAGACGTTCATCCCACGCCGCAATGGTTGCGGGTCTTGGCGCGCATCCTGCTCGAAGCCAACACCCGACCCATGCCGCGGGATCTCGAGGAAGGCCTGCTCGATTTCTACGCGCAGGTCCGCATCGAGGGCAACCGCCTAAGGTTGGGCATGCCGCCCCCTTCCCCCACGATCGGCTGGGGACTGGTGCACATGCTGAGTCTCCATCCGGATTATCGCGGCAAGCTGCGCCCATTGCTGTACAACCTCCAGCAGGGCCTGGACCCGGAACCCGCATGGCGAAACGCCACGGGCAAGAGGCCCGAGCAGGTGCGCGAGGAGGCCAGCCAGTGGCTCGCTCAAGGCCGCTTGGCAGAGGAGACGATCTCCGGACGCGTGCTCGACCCTCGCACCGACTTCCGGGTCGAAACGGCGGATCCTCCTGCCGGGGAGATTGCGCTGGCCGATCTGAGACTGGCGCAAGGGCGCCTTGCCGAGGCAGCCCGGCTCTACGAAGCAGTGCTCGCACGCCATGACGGCTCCGCCGAAGCTCGGGAGGGGTTGGCCCTGACCGCGCTGGCTGCGGGCGACGCAGCCGCCGCTCGCCGGCACTCGGAGACGGCGATAGCCAAGGGCAGCAGCAACGCACGGGTCTGGGTCGAAGCGGCCCGCGCGGAAACCGACGCCACGAAGGCCGTGGCGATGTTGCGCAAAGCCGCTGCGCTGAACCCGAATTGGGCCGAACCCCTCCGCTTGCTGGCCGAACGCCTGTCGGATCCGAGGCTCCGGCTGGAGGCGCTGGGGGCCGCCGCGAAACTGGCACCGCGCGATGCCGGGCTGTGGCGCACCCTGGCCGAAGCGCAAGAGCAGGCGGGCGACTATCGCGCCGCGGCACGGTCCTGGATGGCGGCCGAACAAGCCAGCCTGGAGGAGGCCGAACGGGCCAGGATCCGCGAGATCCGCCGCACGCTCGACGCGCGCCGCCTGGAAGCCGAAGCTGCGGCCCGCCGCCGCGAGGCGGAGGAAAAAGAGCGGGAGCTGGCGCGGCTGAAAGAAGAGGCGCTCCGGCGCATCCGCGAGGCTGAAGCCAGGGCCAACCGTGATGCGGGTCCGCCGCCGGCCAACGTCGTGCCCTGGTTTGAAACCGAGAGGCCGCCGGGCCGCGTGCAAGGGAAATTGCGGCAGGTGGATTGCTTGCGCGGCGTTGCGCGTCTTTTGATCGAGACGGCGGACGGCAAGCAGACCAGGCTCGCGGTTCGCGATCCCTCGCGCGTGGTGGTGCTCGGGGGCGGCAAGCTGGAGCTGACTTGCGGACCCCAAAAGGCCCCGCGGACCGTGATCATCGAGTTCCACCCGCGACAGGACGCAGCGCTCGGCACCGCCGGCGAGGTGGCAACCGTTGAGTACCGCTGAGTGCCGCACCGAGGGAGGCTGGGCCGGCCGCTGGCGTCTGATGACGGTGTTCGTGCTGTCGTCGGTGTTGAATTACCTCGATCGTCAGCTCCTGCCTGCCCTGGCCCCCCTGCTGCGAGCCGAGTTCGGCATTTCCGGCCGCCACTATGGAGCCCTGCTTTCGGCCTTCTCGATTCCCTACGCGGTGGCAGCGCCGCTGGCGGGCCTGTTCGTGGACCGCGTGGGGTTGAAGCGGGGCATCGCTTGCGCGGTCGGCCTGTGGTCGCTGGCCGGGGCCGCAACGGGGCTGATGAACAGCTTGGCGGGCTTGCTGGCGTGTCGGGCCTTGCTGGGAGTGGCCCAAGCCGCGGGCGTGCCTGCCACGGGCAAGGTCATCGCCCTTTACCTCCGTCCCCACGAACGGGCCCTCGGACATGCGCTGAGCCAGGCGGGGCTGAGCCTGGGCGCAGTCCTGGCGCCGCCGCTAGCCGTGTGGATCTCCGTGCGTCACGGCTGGCGCGCCGCTTTCTTCGCCACGGGGATGTTGGGCCTGCTGTGGGTACCCCTCTGGAACGCGTTCGCCAGCCGCGCGCCGGCTGCCCCCGCAAGTTCGCGACCGGGACTTGGCGCGCGCCAGCTGCTCGGCGAACGGGCGCTCTGGACGCTGGTAGCGGCCAACCTGCTCGGCATGACGGTCTATACGCTGTGGAGCAACTGGACGACTTTGTTTCTGGTGGACGCGCAAGGAATGCGCTTCGAGCAGACGGCGGGTTGGGCGGCCCTGCCTCCCCTGGCGGCCAACCTCGGCGGCCTGGCAGGCGGGTTCGTTTCGCTCGCCTGGATGAACCGCGGCCTGACGGCGCCCGCGGCACGCATGCGCACATGCTTCATTGCCGCGGTGCTGTTGGCGGGCACGGCGCTGATCCCGCTGGCACCGTCGCCCGCCCTGGCGGCTGCTGGCGTCTCGCTGAGCTTTTTCCTCTCCTCGGCTTGGAGCGTCAATCTCTACAGCCTTCCTCTGGATCTTTACGGGGCTCACCGGGCGGCCTTTGCCACCTCGCTGCTGACGGCCGCCTACGGCCTGCTGCAAGCGGCCGTCTCTCCGCTCTATGGCGCACTGGCCGACCGCTATGGCTTCCTGCCGGTGTGCGCCGGCGTTTCCCTGCTGCCGCTGCTTGCATGGTGGTTGCTGCGACTCGCCCGCCTGGATCGCCAGCCGTGAAACAGCTTCTCAAACGCCTGATTTTCGGCCTTCTCGGCAAGGACCCCGAAGCCATCGTCGTCAGTTTCCTGACCGGAGAGAAGGCCAGCGCCATGCTGGAAGAAGTGCTGAGCCTGCTGCCCGATCGCAGGCACTTCGCCGTCACGCTCGACGTGCCGCTGCAACGCCCGGGCGTCACCGTGATCCGGCTGGCGCCTGGCAGCGTGTGGCAGCTCTGGCGGCGCCTGCGACGCCTCTTCAGACCCTATCGGATCGGCATGGCGCCCGTCTTGTTCAGCGCGGAGGCGCACTACCGCCCGCTGCGGCTGGCGGCATTCCTTCTCGCTCCTGCTCGAATCCTGGCATACAATGCGCGTCTCGAGCGGCACCATCTCAGATTGCGAACCGCCATCGCCTCGCTTCTGTTCTTGCGCGGGGTGCCGCTGGACCGCATTTTCATCCGGCCACGATGGCTCTTTCCGTTCCGGCAAGACCGCTCGGTCTACCCGGAGACTTGGCGTGTCATCGAAGGGCGCGCGCCGGAGGCCGGGCGACGCCGCGTGGCCGTGGTTTCGCCGTACATCCCTTGGCCCCTGGCGCACGGAGGCGCCGTTCGCATCTACCATCTGCTGCGGGAAGCGGCGCGGGAGTTCGACGTTTACCTGTTCGCCTTCAGCGAAGGCGCTGCCGAGGAATACGGTCCGCTACCCGAGTTCCTGACCAAGATCGTGCTCGTAGACAAGCCGCGCTACCGCGAGCCGCGATGGGCTTCGCTGGCGCCGCCGGAAGCCTGCGAGTATCGCTCGCCCGCCATGCGGCGGGCGTTGCGCGAGCTTTCTGCCAGGTGGGGCATCGAGCTCGTGCAACTCGAGTACACGCACCTTGCAACCTATCGCGGTCACGTCCTGGTGGCGCACGACGTGACGAGCGACCTGTTCCGTCAGATCCACGAGCGCCAGCGGAGCTGGTCGAGTTGGTGGAACCTGTGGCGCTGGCGGCGCTTCGAACTGCGCGCCGCCCGGCGCTTCGCCCGAGTGGTCGTGATGTCGCAGGAGGACGCGCAGCGGCTACCGGGCGCGCGGCCGGAGGTGATCCCGAACGGCGTGGATCTCGAACGCTTCTTGCCGGAGCCGGAGCCAGCAGGCCGCCGTGTGCTGTTCGTGGGCTCCTTCCGCCACTTCCCCAACGCGGCCGCCTACCGGCTGCTCGCCGAGCAAATCTGGCCCCGGGTGCGCGCATCGGTGCCTGACGCGCAGTTGACCGTCGTGGCGGGACCCCACCCGGAGCTGTACTGGCGCGAGCACACAGGAGAGCCCACGCTGCCCGTACCCGAGGGCGTCGTCTTGCTGGGGTTCGTTCACGACGTGCGGCCGCTCTACGCCGACTGCAACGTCGTCGTCGTACCCACGCCCGTTTCCGCAGGCACCAACCTGAAGGTCCTCGAAGCCATGGCCATGCAGCGGGCGGTGGTCTCGACTTCGTGCGGATGTGCCGGCCTCGGTCTGCGACACGGGCTGTCGGTCTGGATCGCTGACGAGCCACAGGAGTTTGCCGAGGGCGTGGTGCGCCTGCTCGGAGACCGCCAGTTGCGGGCACGTCTGGCCGAGTGCGCTCGCCAGCTCGCTGTCGCGCACTTCGATTGGCGCGAGCTGGGCGCACGCCAGCGCAGCCTGTGGCGCGAACTGCTGCGGCCGGCGGTGCGGATCCGCCAGGCGCGGCCGGACGATCTGGCGGAGCTCGCGCGCATCGAGGTCGCCTCGCCCGAAGCGGCGATGTGGAATCCGCGCGAGTATCTGCATTATTCGTGCCGCGTGGCGGAAGTCGAGGGAAAGGTGGCGGGCTTCCTGGTCTGGCGCGTCACTTCACCTGGGGAGGCCGAGATCCTGAATCTGGCAGTATGGCCGGAACGGCGCCGCCTCGGCATCGCCACGCGCCTTCTGGAATCGGTCCTGGCCACGCCGGGCTATCGCTGGTTCCTGGAGGTGCGGGAATCGAACCACCCGGCTCGCAGGCTTTACGAAAAAATGGGCTTCCGCGAGGTGGGCCGGCGCCCATCCTACTATCAGGATACGGGGGAAGCCGCGGTTGTCATGCGCCGGGATTCATGATAATGTCGAATTGGCGGCTGATGGCCGAGCCGCCGGTTTCGTGTTCGATGAGGAACGTAGCGCCCACCCGCCAGCCCTGGTTCCGATCCTCTTTCATCATTCAACGGCATGGGCCATCGAGGAGCTCATCGTGCAGGCCGCGGGTGATGCGCCCGGGGAGCGAATCTGCATGCACCTGACCGAGGACGAACTGAAAGCGCATCTGATCCAGACCGACGAAGAGTTTCGCCGTCTGGCCGAGCAACATCGCCAGTACAAGCAGCGGCTCCAGGAACTGGCCCTGCGGCCCTACCTGACGCCCCAGGAGCAACTGGAAGAAGCTCAGCTCAAGAAGCTCAAGCTCCGGCTGAAAGATCAGATGCAACAGATCATGGAACGCTACCGCGCCCAGCAGCCGGCGTGAAAGCCCCCGGCGCGGTAGGGGACGGGCCTCGCGTCAGGCCGTAACGCCCGCCTCCTGCAACGAGCGGATGATCTCGTTGATCGCTTTCTTGCCGTCGGCGAAAAGCATGAGCGTGTTCGGGGCGGCGAACAGCGGGTTGGGAATGCCGGCAAAACCTGGGCTCAGGCTGCGCTTGATGACCACCACCGTACGAGCCTGATCCACGTCAATGATCGGCATACCCGCAATGGGCGAGTTCGGGTCGGTGCGCGCCAGCGGATTGACCACGTCGTTGGCGCCGATGACAATGGCCACGTCGGTCTGCTTGAGCAGCGGGTTGATCTCGTCCATCTCTTTGAGATCTTCGTAGGGGACGTCGGCCTCGGCCAGCAGCACGTTCATGTGGCCCGGCATGCGGCCGGCTACGGGATGGATGCCGTAGAGCACCTCGGTCCCGCGCGACTTCAACAGGTTGGCGAGGCTCTGAACGGCGTGCTGCGCCTGCGAAACCGCCATGCCGTAGCCGGGGACGATGACCACGCGCCGCGCGGTTTCGAGCAACATGGCGACCTCCTCGGCCGAGGCCGCCTTGACCTTCCCCGCATAGACGCTGTCGGCCGAGGCCGCCGCTACAGGCTGCGCTCCGAATCCGCCGAAGAGCACGTTGGTCAGCGATCGGTTCATGGCCACGCACATGATGCGGGTGAGGATGATCCCGGAGGCCCCCACCAGCGAGCCGGCAATGATCAGCATGTTGTTGTCGAGCACGAAGCCGGTGGCCGCCGCCGCCAGACCCGAATAGGAATTGAGCAGCGAGATGACGACCGGCATGTCCGCACCGCCGATGGGAATGGTCAGCAGCACGCCCAGCACCGAACCCGCAGCCACCACGATCCAGTACGTGGCGGTCTGATCGGGAGCCAACACGAGCCGAACGCCGAACCCCAGAGCCGCAGCCAATACGAGACCGCTCACCAGGTGCCGCCCACGGAAAACCACGGCGTTCTCGGTGATGAGTGCCTGGAGCTTGGCGAAAGCCACCAAGCTACCCCAGAAGGTCACCGCACCGATCAGGCCCGAGGCCACCGTGGCCACGGTAAACTGCCCGGTGAGCGCCGCCGGCGCCCCTTGCGCCTCATGGAGCGCCGCGCCGGCCACCAGCGCGGACGCGGCGCCGCCGAAACCATTGAGCAGCGCCACCATCTGCGGCATCGCCGTCATGTGGATCTTCAGAGCCAACAGGGCCCCCGCGGCCGAACCCACCACCAGCCCGAGCAGAATCATCTCGTAGCTGACGATGCGGCGATCGAGCGCGGTGACCAGCACCGCGATCAACATGCCCACGGCCCCGAGCAGGTTGCCGCGGACCGCCGTGCGCGGATGCGAGAGGCCCTTCAGGCCCAAGATGAAAAGCGCGGAAGCGAGCAGGTAAGCAAGGTTGACGATGGTTTGCGGCACGGCTCATTTTCTCCGGAACATCTCGAGCATCCGATGCGTCACCAGGAAGCCGCCCACCACGTTGATGGTGGCGAAGATGACGGCCAGCAGCCCCAGCACGGTGGTGAGCGTCGTGTGCCCCACGCCAGCCGCCAGCAGCGCGCCCACGATGGTGATGCCCGAGATGGCGTTCGAACCCGACATGAGCGGCGTGTGCAGCGTGGGCGGCACCTTGACGATGACCTCGAAGCCCACGAACATCGCCAGAACGAACACAGTGATCGCACCGATGAGATTTTCCATATCGAAACCCTCCAGTTAGCCGCGGCTTCCGGCCCCGAGCAACGCCTCGCGCAGGCGGGGATGGACCAGTTGGCCGTCGCGCGCAATCAGGGTCTCGCGGACGATC
>JANXAE010000169.1 GCA_025062235.1 Bryobacteraceae bacterium | reverse complement strand
GCCAGATGAAGATACTCGATGGCGCAACCCAGGCGGAGCGCGATCTCCTCGGGGACTGCGAAAAGCTCTGCCGAGACCAGCGTCAAAAGGGGGCGGATTCGCTTTCCGCCCGAACCGAGCTCGTACTGCAGCGCCTCGTTCAATCGCTTGCCCGCTTCGAGCGACGAATAGGGCAACCGCGCGAGCAGTTCCTCTTCGAGGCGTGCGAGCATGGCCGTTCGCGAGTCCGCGAGGGGATGGTTCATCGTAGCTCCGCAAAAATGGATGCTGCGACGGCTTGCGGCGCTTCCTTCAGCGGCAGGTGACCGGCGCCCGCGATTTCCTGGACGGTTGCTGCCGGCCAGAGGGCTTGGAACGAGCGGAGCGAAGCTCGCACGGCGCCGAAGGTGCGCTCGCCATGCAGGATCTGCACGGGCACGCGAAGCCGGGCGAATTCGCTGAGGTCGCGGATCTCCTCCAACATGCGCAGGTAGGCCAGAGCCGTTCGCTGCGAAGCAAAGCGGAAGCCCGCGGTCAGATCGGTCTGGCGATTGCGTTTCGCGGCGAGCGCGAGGTTGAGGAGGCGACGACCGATTGGATTGCCGAAGGAGAGCCAGTAGGCGTAGGCTCCGATCGCCCGGGAGGCGAATACGCGGAAGTACCAGGGCCAGTAGGCGAAGGGATCGATCAGAACCAGACGTGCGAGCGAGCTTTCCGGTAGGCGCAACGCGAGACAGAGAGCCAGGATCGCGCCGCTGCAATTGCCCAGCAGGGTCAGAGGCGCGGGCAACTTGCGCGCCAGATCGGCCAGCGGCGCGAGCACGCCGGCGAGTGTCCATTCCCCCGGCGGGGGACTTTGACCGCAGCCTGGCAGATCCGGGGCATAGAGCGTGACCATGGGAGGGAGGTAGGGGACGAGCGGTTCGAAAGTGCGGTGATCGCCGCTCCAGCCGTGCAGGCCCAGCACGGCCGCGAGCCCGGAGCCGTAGCGTTCAACGTACATGGGCCGAGACGCGTTGCGCGACGAGCCGGCCGCTGAGCACGACCATGGGCAAGCCCGTGCCGGGTATGGTGCTGGCGCCTACGAAATACAGTCCCCGATGCCGGCGGCTGAAGTTGGGTGATCGGAAGGGGCCGACTTGAAGCAAAGTATGCGCGGCCCCGAAGGCGGAGCCGTCGTGGAGGCAGAAACGGCGGGACCAGTCGGCCGGAGTCCAGACCTGCTCAGCCAGGATTTCACTTTCGCGAAAGGACGAGCCGGCGGCGGCCAGGCGCTCGAGAACATGGAGGCGGAGACGCGCGATGGTTTCCGGCCAGTTGACTGGTCCCAGCGAGCTCAGCGTGGGCAGCGGGATGAGAACGAACAGGCGGGCGCATGTGGTCGCGGTGGGCCTGGGCTCTTGCCGGTCGGGTGCAGACACGTAGAAGGCGAGCTGCGAGGGGATCCCCCGACCGTAGAGCAGTTCCCAGAAGGCTCTCCGGTAGTGCTCAGGCAAAAAGATCGTGTGGTGTCCCAGCTGCTCGGGCAGTCGCCGCACGACCCAGTAAAAGGTCAACACCGCCGGCGACATCGCGGATCGGGGTGGCGGCTCGCCCAGCAGGCGCGGGAATGCCTCCGGCAGATCCATGTTGCAGACTGCGATGGGTGCGGGCACGCGTGTGCCGTCCGCCAGCTCTACGGCGTGGACTCTTCCGTTCCGAGCGAGGATGCGGGATACCTTCTGGCCGTAGTGGATTTCGATTCCCAATCCACGGGCCAGCGTTTCGATGGCCGCGATCAAAGCATAGACGCCACCGCGAGGATACCATAGTCCGTGCGCCAGTTCACCGTAAGGCAGCAACGTGAAGATGCCGGGCAGGCGGAAGGGGGAACCGCCGAGGTACATGGCGTAGGAGCCGAGCGCTTCCAGGACATAACGCGATCGGAAGAAACGGGCCAGTTCCGCGTACATGGAACGCCACAGGGCAGCCGTCAGCCACTCGCGCAACTTCAGCGCCGCGAAATAGCGCAGGGGCGAGGGTTCGTCGCGCGGGATGAGTTTTTCGAAGGCCAGACGGAATTTCGCGCCGGCATCGGCAAGGAAGCGATCGAGGCTGCGCCCGGCGGAGGGTTCCAGGCTGGCCAGCTCGGCGGCCAGGAGCTCGCGCTGGGCGCTGAGGCGGAGGCGCCATCCGTCGGGCCAGTAGAAGGTGAGGGTGGGTTCGACCCGACGCAACTCGACGAAATCCCTGAGGCGCTCTCCGGCGGCATGGAACAGGTCGCGAAAAATCCAGGGGTAATTGAGCAAGGTGGGGCCGGTATCGAAGGGCAAGCCCTCCAGCATGAGCAGGTTGGCGCGGCCCCCGGCGGAGCCATTCGCTTCGAAGATGCGGACGGGATGGCCGGCAAGCCGCAAATGAATGGCCGCGCTCAGGCCGCCCAGCCCGGCGCCAATGACGATCACCTCGGGCAACGCCTTCGGCATGGACGCGAGTTTTGCTTCAAAGCAGGCGGGCACAGGCCAAGGGTAGCCGCCAGTATTTTTCGGTGGGCAGCAGTCGGAATTTTTCCAGGGCGCTCAAGCGCACGCGGCGCCGGGAGCGGATTGCGCCCGCCAACAAGCGGCGGTTCAGTTCGCCGTACACATCGAGGCAGGCGCGAATGGCGGTGCGGCAATCCGGCGCGAAGACATGCAGTCGCTGGCGAGCGTACTCATAGCGGGGTTCGGCTTGTTGGGCGAGCCAGCGGGAGGCCTCTTCGAGCGCGTGGGGATGGGCCGCTGAGCCGGGCGATCCGATGCGCAGGCCACAGCGAGCGCGGATCGGGCCGGGCAGGTAGAGACGCCCGCGGCGGCCGTCTTCCTCGAGATCCCGCGCGAAATTGGTCAGCTGCAAGGCGATCCCCAATTCCCGGGCGACGCGGAAGGCCTCCTCGAGCGGCAAGCCCGGCGCAGCGCCGTAGATGTAGGTCAGGAAGTAGCCGACGACGATGGCGCTGCCGTAGACGTAGCTATCGATCAGATCGTCGAGATCGGCGAAAGCACGCGGGCGGGCGTCGCACCGCATCGCATCGAGGAACGAGCGGTAATGCCGCTCGGGAATGCCTCGTCGCAGGATCAACTGGGCGAAGCCGCACAGGATCCAAGGATGTCCGCGAGCGGCGCGCTCCTTGATGCCAGGCAAGCGGAGGGCCTGCCAATAATGCCATTCCCACCGGTCCAGGAGCGCGAGCTTTTCGTCGGCCGTGCCAGGGAACGTGTCCACGATCTCGTCGGGATATCGCACGGCGGCGTAGAGGATCTCGACCTCGGCGCGTTTGCCCGGCGGGAGGAAACGCGTCACCAAGAAGAAGTTGCTGCTAAAGGCGCGCAACACCCGTCGGGCTGCCCGAACCGTGCATTTCCAGGCGGCATCTTCGTCAGGGGCGCGCGGGAGTCTGCGTGCGAGTTGAACCCCGAGCCGCTCCCAGTGTTGCGGCGGCCAACCCACGACTTCATTGTAACGCCAGCTCCTCCGGCAGGGGATCGGCGCCGGCCGGGGATGAGGGCTCGAGCGTGCTTTCAGTCTAAAATGACGGTATCTATGTCGGAGCCGATGAAGGGCATCGTGCCAGCTCTCGTGACGCCCTTCCGCGAGGACGAGCGGGTGGACTACGACGCGTGGCAGCGGATCATCGAGATGCTCCTCGGCGCCGGCGTCCACGGCCTGTTGGTAGCGGGCGAGCAAGGCGAATTCTTTGCCCTCGACGAGGAAGAGCGGCAAGTTGCGATCCGTTTCTGTGTCCAGACGGCCGCCCGGCGCGTGCCGGTCTACGCCAACGCGGGCGCCGTGACGACGCGGCAGACCGTACGGCTGGCGCAGCGGGCGGAGGCCGATGGCGCGGACTACATCGTGATTGTCCCTCCGTATTACATCCGGCCGAGCGCCGACGAGTTGCTTGGGCATTATCGTGACATCTGCCGCAGCGTCAATGTGCCCGTTCTGGTCTACAACGTCCCGGAGCGCACGGGGGTGGATTTCACGCCGGAGCTGGCGCGCCGGCTGGCGGACGCGGCGCGGAATTTCGTTGGGCTGAAGGATTCCAGCGGCAATCCGGAGCGCATCGAGGAATATCGCGCTGCGGGGTTGAAGGTTTTCATGGGGCGTGACGAGCTGATCCTGGAAGGGCTGGAGCGCGGCTGCGCGGGCGCCATTTCGGCCTGTGCGAACGTGGCGCCGCGCGCCTTCGTGGACCTGTACGCCGCCTTCGAAGCTGGCGATCGAGAGCGCGCCGCCGAACTGCAAGCGCTGGTGGCACCGCTGCGCCGTGCGTTCTCGTTGGCGACATTTCCTTCCATCGTCAAAGAGGCGATGGCGCTGGCCGGCATTCCCGCGGGCCGCTGCCGGCGACCGGGGGGGCCGCCCCCACCGGAGGCGCTCGAGGAGTTGTCCGCCATTCTGGGGCGCTTGCGCAGCGCAGGGTATCTACCCCCAAGCGGACGGCCCCTGGCAGGCGGAGCTTAGTGGCCGCATCGTGCGCCGCCTTGGCGTCATCTGCTAACTGGAGGGCGCGCACGCATGGCGGCAGCGGCCAATCGCCTGATCCACGAACACAGTCCCTACCTGCTCCAGCACGCAGACAACCCCGTGGACTGGTATCCGTGGGGCGAAGAGGCTTT
>JANXAE010000168.1 GCA_025062235.1 Bryobacteraceae bacterium | reverse complement strand
TCCCGGGGCGGGCGAGGCGGGTATCGAGCGCGAGCTGTTCCTGCCTTACATCGGCATGGTTCACCGCAGCCAGAAGGCGGGCGGATCGGCCAGGGCGACTTACGACCTCATCTACTCGCGCACAGGGGGAGTTACGGTATTGTCGGCGCCGGAATTGAGTTTTGCGCTCGTCATAGACCGCGCCGTCTATTCCGCCAACCTGATGCCGCCGGTGGATCCTGCGCGCGCCGTGCCGGTGATGACAGCCCGGCTCACGCTTCGCAACACGACAGGCGTCCCGCTGGAACTGGTCTGGCCGAGCGGCCAGAGATACGACTTGCAGATCCGTAACGAGCGCGGCGAGCTGCTCTGGCGCTGGTCCGACGGCAAGGCTTTCATCCTGTTGTTCAGCCAGGAAAGTTTCACCGGCGAGCGGAATTACGTCGAACTCATCCGCCTGGGCGACGGGATCGGACGGCCTTGGCCTGCGGGCCGATACGTGCTCGAGGGATGGCTCGCTACCCAGCCGAAGCTTTTCACCGCCAGCGTCGCCTTCGAAATCCGGCACGTTCACTGATCTGGGCGGGCCGCTGTGCAGGAACGCCCTTGCGGCGCCGCACTCCGCCCTCTGCGCTTCAACTCGTGGCGGATCTCGCCAAGTCGAGATTTTCCGACGTCACCCCCCAAATGCGGCTGATGGCTTGGGCGTTGTGCAGGTACAGTGCCGCGGAGCTCAGCACGACGAAGGCGAGCAAGAGCGAATACTCGATGACGTCCTGCCCGGTTGTGTCCCGCCACAGGCTGGAAAGGACGCGCCGCATGGCGACCTCCCTTGGCATTCGGCTGGTTCTTTCATCTTAGACGGATTTTCCCTCCTCTACAACCACAAAGGGATGAAATTCACGCGATGTGCCTCCTGAGAGTCCTGTGACGATCGTCCTGTATCTTTCAGTTACCGACGTATCTTGCGTAGAGGCTGCGCGCCAGGCCGGGATCCGACGTTCCTTTGATGACCGCGCGCCCGTCGGGGAAAACCGTCAGCTCGTAGGCGCCCGTACGGAAGCGCAACGCGAACTGGCTGGCCCGCACTTCGCCCAGGGGCGCGAGGCGGCGGGCGAGTGCTTCGAGTTCAACGGGGCCGCGCTCGTGGATCTGGACCGCATTCCGGCCGCACAGCACGACGGGCAGCGGCTCCGCAGCCGTCAGGTGAACGAAGTGCCGTTGAGCGCACGCCGGGCAATCCGGCTGGGGAGGGGGCTGCTCGACTTCGCGGATGCGGCCCTCCCAGAGGTCCAGGACCGTGATGCGGGGCCGGACGGCTTGCGGGCCCCAGCAAAGGATCTTCATCGCGTCGGCCGCCTGGATGGCGGCGACCGCTGCGGGAACTGCGTTGAGAATGCCCTCGGTCTCGCAAGTTGGCTGGGAAGCGGCGGGGGGCTCCGGGTACAAACATTTCAGGCACGCCGTGCGTCCCGGAACGACCGGCATGGTGACGCCATAGGTTCCGAGGGCCGCTCCATAGATCCAAGGCTTCCCCCTCTCCACGGCGTAGTCGTTGATCAGATAGCGCGTCTGGAAATTGTCGGTTCCGTCGAGAATGATCTCGGCCCGATCGAGCAGCTGGGCTATGTTCGACGGATTCAGATCGGCTACGACGGGATGCACTTCGATGCCAGTGTTGACCCGGGCCAGACGCCGGGCGGCGGCGATGGCCTTGGGCAGGCCGGCTTCGAGGTCGTCCTCGTCGTAGAGCCACTGCCGGTGAAGATTGCTGAGTTCGAGGCAGTCGCGGTCCACGAGCCACAGACGGCCCACCCCGGCTCGCGCTAGCGCGGAAGCCTGCAAGCTTCCCAATGCGCCGCATCCGACGATGACGGCGGAGGCGGCGAGCAGCCGACGCTGACCTTCTTCGCCGATGGCCGGCAGAACCAGTTGCCGCGAGTACCGTTGCCTTTCGAGCGGGGTCATCGCCGTTCGTATCTTAGCAGGCCGGAAGCGGGAAGCAATGGTTCTCGGGAGCGAAATGTTACAATTGGCCCGAGGAGGTTTTCGTGAGCAGCTTCGAGACAGCACCGGCCCAGGAAGGTTCGGGCGGGTCCCGCGTAGTCATCCCGCTGCTTTTCGGCGCCGTGATTGCGCTGGTGGCGGCCACTGTCGTATTGTTCGTGCAACTGGACGGAGTGCGCACGGATGTGGCCAAGTTGCGGGAGTCCATGCAGGTGGAAATCGCGAACCTCAAGGAGGCCACCAAACTGACGAGCGCGGCCAGCCGGCGTCATCTGGACGAGCTGCGGGAGGAACTGGAAGCGGCGCGCCGGCAAGCGGCGATGGCCGTCGGGCAGGCGCGCACCGAAGCGCTAGCGAAAGCCGAACAACTCGCGCGCCAGTTGGCCGAGGAACAGCGGCGGCAGCACCAGCAGGTGGCCAGCGAGCTTTCCGAGGTGCGCCAGGCAGCTACCGCGGCTAGCGCCAGGCTGGGTGAGGTTTCCAACGAGGTCTCTGCGGTCAAGAGCGAAGTGGCCAGCACCAAATCCGAGCTCGAGAAAACCATCGCAGAACTGAAGCGCGTCACCGGCGACATGGGTGTCATGAGCGGTCTGATCGCCACCAACGCCAAAGAGCTGGCCGCCCTCAAGGCGCTCGGCGACCGCAATTACTTCGAATTCGACCTCAAGAAGACCAAGGCGCCCCAGCGGGTGGGGGACATCTCGATCCTGCTCAAGCGGACGGACCCCAAGCGGAACCGATACACCATTGACATCATCGCCGACGACAAGCGGGTCGAAAAGAAGGACCGCGGCGTCAACGAGCCCGTGCAATTCTATGTCTCCCGCGCCAGGCAGCCCTACGAGATCGTAGTCAACGAGGTGCGGAGGGACCAGATCATCGGCTATCTGGCGACGCCGAAAGTGCAGGCTTCGCGCTGAGGCCGGCTCGCGGTGCTCAATCGAGCGGCAGCGCGCTGACCTGGAAACGGCCCGGGCGCGCGATCTCCACCCTGACTCTCTCGCCCAGGGAGAGATCGCCCTCCAGGGTCAGGATGTAGGGCGAGCGGACCACCTCGAAGATCCGCGGTCCGGGCGGCCCTCCTGCCCGCTTCAGGTCCCGCACGGCGAACCATGCGCCGCCCGTCTGGCGCGCGAGGTTCTCGAAGAGACTCCTCCCCGAGCCCAGCACGTAGACCGGGTAGATCGAAACGTTGCGGCGCCGGGCCACGCGGAGCACATCCCGCTCGCTCATGCGGCTGGAACCTTCCAGTCCCGCGGTCAGCAGGATGAGCACTCGCCGGAAACCCGATTCGTGGAATCCGTCCTCGATCGCCGCGTAGAGCGCATCGAGCACGCTGGGCACGTTCCCGTACTTGACCCGTAGCAGGGCGCGGCGCAGCAGTTCCTTGCTCGAGGTGAAGTCCTGGACCAGGTCGGCGGAAGAGGCGAAGCTGGCGATCGCCATCTGGTCCTTGCTCTGGAGCTGCTCGATCAGGCTTTCGGCGACGGGCTGCACGATCGCGCCTACCAGGCTGGCGTCGAGCAGCATCATCACGTCGAGCAGCCCGGAGGCCCGTTCTGCGGCTTGAACCGCGCGAGGGGTCCCTTCGTCCTGGATGCGAAATTCCTCGGCCTTGAGGTCGGCAACGGGACGGCCGCTGCGCTGGTCGAGCACGGTGACCAGAAGGCGCGTGGAGCTCCACGCGCCTACGACCGCCGCCAGCAGCAGAAACGTCACCCGCAGCATCGGCCCTCCGCTGCAAAGGTCCCGGTCCGCCGCGCCAGGCGCGCGGCGGCCGCCCTTGGACGGAAACGCCCCGGTTCCTGCCATCGGCCAGCCCGTGCTTTCTGGGTTCCAGCGCGAGGGGCTTCGACGGGCTGCTCCCATCCGGAACGAATCTCCTGGGTACCTCTCCAGCCGACTGCGCCGGGCGCACACGCCGCGTGGAACGCGTGGAAGCGGCGGTCGCGCAAACCGCTCCGCGGGCTGAGAACCCGGCAGGACGCCGCCGAGATGTGCATGCACGCCTCTCCCTGTGGAAATGGTAATACGACATGCATCCCATCGGGTTGTCGGGCCCGACGCCGGCCCTTCGCGGATGTTCGCCTTCCCTCGCACAGCCCTCAGGATTCGGTCGGCTCGACGATCCGCTCGACGTTCATCCGGTAGATGGCCGGCTTGCCCTCGCGGTCGCTCTGGAAGTAAATGCGACGGCTGTCGGGCGTGAAGGTCGGCCGGACGGAGGAGGGGTCGCGGGCGCCGTGTTCGCACAAGGTCAGTTCCCGGCGCGTCACACGCAACAGGATGAGCAGGTGGGGCGAGGCGACGTTGGCGCTGGCGCCCAGGAAGACGGAGCCGTCGCCGTTGACGCTCATCGCGGCAAATTGGCTAGTCGCGGCGACGAGCCGGTCGGCGCCTGCGGTCAGGTCGTACTCGCGAATGCTGCTGACCTTCCCCTTTTCCAGTGGCTGGTGAAGGTAGAGGATCCGGCGCCCGTCATTGGACCAGAAGGCCTGAAGTACGCGACCCGGCGGAACAGGGATACGCTCGCCGGGCTGGCCTGCCCGGCCGGCGAGCCAGATCTGGTCCTCGAAGATGTAAAGGATCCGGCTCTCGCGGTGCGCGATGACCGGGTCGCGCATCGCTCCGCCACGTTCGAGCAGCGTCACC
>JANXAE010000167.1 GCA_025062235.1 Bryobacteraceae bacterium | reverse complement strand
CTGGCGGAAGGCTCCCTCGCGCACCGCCTCGCGCAGGTTCTTGTTCGTCGCCGCGATGAAGCGCACGTCCACGCGGATGTCTTTGAGGCCGCCCAGCCGGCGGAAACTGTGCTCCTCGAGCACGCGCAGCAGCTTGGCCTGCAAGGTGAGCGGGATCTCGCCGATTTCGTCCAAGAACAGGGTGCCGCGGTCTGCCAGCTCGAACAGGCCCCGCTTCTGCGCTCGCGCGTCGGTGAAGGCGCCTTTTTCGTAGCCGAACAGCTCGCTTTCGAGCAGCGTCTCGGGAATCGCGGCGCAGTTGATGGCGATGAAGGGTTCGGCCTGCCGCGGGCTCTCGTAGTGCAGCGTCTTGGCGATCAGGTCCTTGCCCGTCCCGTTCTCTCCTTCGAGCAGGATGGTCGTAGCCTCGCTGACCGCCACCTTGCGCACGAAGTTGATCACCTCCCGCATGGCGGGCGACTCGGCAATGATCTCGCGCTTCATGGGCGCCAGTTCGTCGGTGACGTCCTTCACCGTGGCCACGGCGCCCTCCAGGTTCCCGTGTTCGTCGAAAAGCTGGCTTGTCCGGATCAACACGAGACGTTCCCGTCCGTCCTCGGTGTGCAGGCGCACTGTACCATGCGGGGCCGAGTCCTGCAACCCTTCCAGCAAGCCGCAACCGCTCTCGCAGCCCGAGCAGTGGAACACCTCCCGGCAGTTGCGGCCGATCATCTCCGAAGCCCCCAAGCCCAGCAGTCGCTCGGCAGCGCGGTTGACCCCGGTTATCTTCAGATCGCGATCGTAGATGATCAGTGCATCGGAGAGTTGATCGAAGACCGCCTCAAGCACTTTGGCGGACTGCCATTGGGGAAGCAACTTCGCCATGGGGCGGGTGTACATCAGCCATTATAACCCGGGCTGCGCAAGTTCACCCACCTGCGGAAGCCCCTCCCCCGCCGCGCCCCTCTCGCGGGCCGGCGGCAGCGCAACATCACCCGGTCGCGCGGCCACACCGGACTGCCCGTCGCACAGGGTCCGGCCGGGCGGGCGGCGGACGATCCCCCAGCCTTCGGAGTTCCGGAACCGGTTCACGGTGCGCCGACCGCTCGACCGCTTCCCACGGAGATGGTCAGCAGCCGCGGGGAAACAGGGTCAGCCTCGCCATCCGGCTCTGCCTGTCCCAAAGGGGGAAGTCGTGGTACCGCGATCGCTTCGGCTTCGACGAAGCGCGCCGAGGCGCGTCCCAACAAAGGCAGAAGCGAGAGCGGCACCGCACCCGCCGCCCGCACCCTCACGAAACAGCACCGCGTCAGGTCCCCCGGTTCGCCTCGCCAGGGGCCCGTGGGCGAAAGGCCGAAATCCGCCTCGGCGCCCTTCGCCACGGCGGTCGCGATCAGGGAGCGCTTCCAGACTGCCTCCGCTGCCTCGCGTGCCCGCAGCAGACCCGCCGCGGTGCCGTCGAGCTCGGTGGCGGCAGCTAGGGCCGCGGCGGCCACCAAGTTGCGCATCTCCGACCGTGCCCAGTGCAGACGGACCAGGTCGGCAGCCACAACCGCCAAGGCCGTTCCCGCCACAACGAGGGCCCAAGCCAACAGCCGGGCTGCTCCGCCAAGCCCGCAACTCCCCAGGCCCACGTCGGTCTCCCGCAATGCTTTTATCGGCCGACCTCCATTGTTCATGAGGCAGCCAAGGCCGGCCACCTCGGCGGCCGGTTCCGGCGTCGTCGTTTCGGCTATCATGGCCTCGACCCGGAAGGTGTTCGGTGTGGAGCCGCGCACTCGTTGCCGCGGTGGCAGCGCTACTGCCGGCACAGTCTGCCCAGATGCCGCCGTCTGTCCGGTCTCTACCCTCCTGGCTGAAGCTGGGCGCCGAGTTGCGCGGGCGGGCGGAGTGGTGGGCGGGCATCGGGCACGAGCCCGGCGCCAACGACGCCTGCTATTTGCACCGCCTTCGGCTGCGTGCTGCCGTCGAGCCGGCAGCGTGGCTGGGCATCTTCCTCGAAGCTCAAGACGCGCGGGCACTGGGTCTGAGCCGGCGTGCGCAAGCCGGTGTGGTCAACACGCTCGATCTCCGCCTGGGGTACCTGGAGCTCGGCCGCATGGACCGAGACCCTTTGGCGGTGCGCCTCGGCCGACAGGAGCTGCGCTTCGGCGCGGAACGACTCGTCGGAACGGCAGGCTGGGGCAACGTGACTCGCACTTTCGATGCCGTCCGCGTCGCTATCCGCGGAGGCGGCCTCCAGACGGACGTCTTCGCGGCGGCAGTGGTTCACACGGTCCACGGCCGCTTCGACCGCCCTCGGCTGCAAGGCGGCTTGTACGGCGTTTGGCTTTCGAGCGGTCGGGTCCTGCGCGAGGCGACGCTCGAGCCCTATCTGTTCTGGAAAACGGCGCCCGGGGTGAGGGGCGAGCGAGGCGACATGGGAGACATGGATCTGTGGACCGCCGGTATTCGCGCTTCAGGTAGATGGCGGGGAGGCCGGCTCGACTACGAGTTGGAAACCGCAGTGCAATGGGGATCGGCCGGCAGCGACGCCGTCCGCGCCTGGGCCGGTCACTGGATGGCCGCAGTGCCGCTGACGTCCGGATCCCCGTCGCGATTGCTTGTGGAGTACAGCTTCGCTTCGGGCGACAGGGATCGCGGCGACGGCCGGCGGGGGACGTTCGATCAGCTCTACCCCAGCAACCATCCTTTCTACGGCATTGCCGACCGGATCGGATGGCGCAACATCCACGACGTTTCGGGCGGCCTCGAATGGCGGCCGGACCGGCGCTGGCGGCTCAGGCTCGAGTGCCATTCCTTCTGGCTCGCCGACCGTCGCGACGCGCTGTACACAGAGGCCGGCGTCGAGTTCGTGCGCAATCCGCAGGCCACCAGCAGCCGCGTCGGCTGGGAGCTCGACTTCCAAGCCGAGTGGCAGTACTCGGAACACTTGCGACTCGGCGTCGGCTGGGCGCGATTCTTCAGCGGACCGTTCCTGAAGCAGAGCACCCCGGGCGGCCCGTTCAGCTATCCGTACCTGTTGTGGGAGTACCGCTTCTGATCCGCTGAATCGGGGCGTCGGAGCGGTACACTGGAAGCTATGGGGGATGTTTTGCGGATAGCCGACCGCGAGTTCCGTTCGCGCCTGATCGTGGGCACGGGCAAGTACCGCAGCTTCGAAGAGATGGCCCGCTGCCACGAAGCCAGCGGAACGGAAATGGTCACCGTGGCCGTGCGTCGCGTCAACCTCGACGACCGAAGCGGAAAATCCCTGCTCGATTACATTGACCGCAACAAGTATTTCATCCTGCCCAACACCGCCGGCTGCTACACCGCGGAAGAGGCGATCCGCACGGCGCGGCTGGCGCGCGAGCTCGGGCTTTCCCACTGGATCAAGCTCGAAGTGATCGGCGACGAGAAGACTCTGTTCCCCGACAACCAAGGTCTTCTCGAGGCCACCCGGGTGCTGGTGAGGGAGGGCTTCGTCGTCCTGCCCTACACCAACGACGACCTGGTCTTCGCACGCAAGCTCGTGGATGCCGGCGCCGCTGCCGTGATGCCTCTGGCTGCCCCCATCGGCTCCGGCCTGGGCATCCAGAATTGGACGACGCTGCGCATCCTCCGCGAGATGATCACCGAGGTGCCTCTGATCGTGGACGCCGGCGTGGGCACTGCCTCCGACGTGACCCAGGCCATGGAGCTCGGATACGATGGCGTGCTGCTCAACACCGCCATCGCCTGCGCACAGGACCCGGTCAAAATGGCAACCGCCATGAAGCACGCCATCGAGGCTGGCCGGTTGGCGTACCTCGCGGGGCGAATCCCCAAGCGACTCTACGCCAGCGCCAGTAGCCCGCTCGAGGGCGTGGTCCGCTAGGCTGCGCATCGCCTGACCGGCTTGGCCCCCGGCTGTGTGCAGCCTCGGCGGGCTTATACTTTGCCTGGGGGCGCCATGCAGATTCTGGAACGCGACGGCAAGTCCAGACGCAGGTTTCTCGAGGCAACCCTTTCCGCGTTGGGTGGCGCTGTCTCGAACCGAATGGTGGCCACCTGCTGTCCCGGCTCAGAGGCCGACGGGGCGGCCGCAGGAGCGAAACCGGACTGCGTGCTGTGCGGCCAGCGCCCGCATCGGATCAGCGCGGCTTTGGGCTTGTGCGCGGCGTGCATACGCGACCGGCCGGCGAAGGCCAGGCCCATCGTCGAGGCGGCGCACGCGAAGTCCCGACGCGCCTTCGGGCTTCCCGAGACGCCCCCGCGAACGAAAGGCGGCGTAGTTTGCGGGCTCTGCCAGGCCGGTTGCGTTCTCGGCGAAGGCGAGCGGGGCTACTGCGGCCTGCGACGCGTGCGAAGAGGACGGCTGGAGCACTTGGCCGGGACCCCCGAGCGCGGCCTGCTGCAGTGGTACCGGGATGCCTTGCCCACCAACTGCGTGGCCAGTTGGGTGTGCAGCGGCAGCCGCCGCGCGGGCTACCACAACCTGGCGGTCTTCTACGAAAGCTGCACGTTCAATTGCCTGTACTGCCAGAACTGGCATTTCCGGAAAACTTCCCCGGAGCGCGCGCGCACGATGAGCGCCGCCGAACTGGCCTCGGCGGCCAACGAGCGCACGCACTGCGTCTGCTTCTTCGGAGGCGATCCTTCATCGCAAATGCTGCACGCGCTGGCGGTCGGGCGCCTGCTGGCTGCGCGGGGCGTCGCCGTCTGCTGGGAGACCAATGGCAGCGCGCGGCCAGGGTTGGTGGATGAGGCGCTCGAGCTGGCCCTCGAAAGCGGCGGGTGCGTCAAGTTCGACCTGAAAGCGTGGGATGAATCGCTGCACCGCGCCCTGACCGGGCACTCGAACGCCAGGACGCTCGAGAACTTCGCGCGTGCGGCAAAGCGCGCCCGGGAGCGGCCCGACCCGCCACTGGTGATCGCGAGCACTCTTCTGGTCCCGGGCTACGTGGGGGCGGGCGAGGTGGCCGCCATCGCCCGCTA
>JANXAE010000166.1 GCA_025062235.1 Bryobacteraceae bacterium | reverse complement strand
GCGAGTACCCGATAGTGATAGACCACCCCCGGACTCAGTCCGGAGAGTTCCGCCTGATGCTGGTGCCTGACCTCGCCCGTCACGCGGTTGACGAGCGCCCGCGAGGTGGCTGGCACAGCGCGCCATTGCTTGCCGTCGGCCGAATACTCGACAACCGCGGCGACCGGTTCGCGTGTCACCCACACGACGGTCGCGCGATCGCCCCCCACGTTCTGGAGGTAAGGCGAATGCGATGTGGCGAAGGCGGGAAGCAGCGCGAGCGCATAAAGCCAAAGGCCGAGCGCTGCCGCTCGGGGGTGCGTGACTTCCCCCGCCATCGCACCCCAGTTTACCTTAGCTCACTGATCGCCGGCTAGGTGGAATCACAGAACCAAGTCCGGCAACAACCACTTAACGCCAAGCGCTTCTCGAGGCCAGCTCCCAGCACAACGACCGCCCACCCCCCGCGCGGCCCCGGACGAATCCTCGAGGCGCCATCGGGCGTATCTCGTAGAGTCCACCCGGCTCGGCGAGCTCCCGGGGATGGCACGACCTTTGTGGCCGCCCTCGCGGTGAGCCCCGCGACAAGGGACGCTGAGCAGGCGCCCGCGGCGGCCGTGCCCGATCCCCAACCGTCAGCCCAGCTCAGAGAGCGCTCGCTCGGGTGCCATGGGGCCGACTGACGGTTCCGCACGGCAGCGAGGGGGCGTTTGTCTCTTGCCGGGGAGCGCGGGACCCAGCGGGCTCCCAGCGGACCGGTCCGCGCGGGCAATGGCGGACGGCATGCGGGTGTGCCTGCCAAGACAGAGGAGAACAGTCCCGCGCCCCTCGCAGACGACGAAGACTCTCCACGCTCAGTCCTGGACCAAAATCGTGAAGGCGTTGCTTGGACGGCCTTCCACGAAAACCGTGAGTGTTGCCTCGCCTGGCGCGAGGTCCTCGGGCAACCGCAGGTTGATCTGGTCGGGGGACACGTGCAAAAGCGGCGCACGTGCACCGTTGACGGTTACGACAACGCCGGCGAGCCTGCGCGACCCTTGTCCGCTCCCTGATTGCTCGCTGCGACTGGCGAGCCTCTGCCCGTAGAGATTGAGCAACGACCCGATCCTCACCGCCGCCAACTCGTCCGAAGCGGCGTTGCCCACCGATTCGATGCGGGGAGCGCTCTCGGCCTCCGCAGCGCTGTAGCCCGCGGCCGCCGCCTCCTCCAGCACAAACTCCGCCCGAGCACGGACGAAGCCGCGCAGCCATGCGATCCCACGCTCGAAATCCTCGCCCGTGCACGAGACGATCGAGCCCTGGACCATGCACTGCTTGTGCGGATCGGCGTGAGCGATCTCGCGCACCTGGTCGTAGAGGCGATCCAGTTCCTGCTCCAGCCAGCCGCCCGGGCCGCCCGCCAGTTGGGAGGCCTTCACCAGCGCTTCCAGGTACAGCTTGCGGAGCTGCGGAACCTGCAAGGCTCGTCGCGCAAGAACATTCTCCTCCACGCCTTGGAAGACCGAATTTCCGGGCCAGTCGAAGGTGCCGTCCTTGTCCCAGGGAATCAACACGAAGGGGTCTCCGGCCGCGAACCGGTACCAGTACATGTTGTTCATCCCGAACACCTGGCCCACGAACCCGTCGCAATCAGCCAGGAAGTTCTCGGTGGCCAGGTAGATTACGAACTGCTTGAGATCAATGTAGCGCGAGACCGTCTCAAGGAACCCGGCATCGGAGACCTCATTGACCGCCCGCACCATGGCCACGATGTTGGCTGCATCGGGATTGGACTTCCGCGTCTTGGGGTCCCATAAGGTCGGCACGTACAAAGAGGGATCCGGTCCCAGGTATTCGAACCGGTACCCATTGATGCGGTCCTCCTGCCAGTCGTAGAGGTATCCCGAGTCCTCTCCGAAGTTGCGCATCAAGAAGGCCTCGTCAATGCTCTCGACTAGCGTGTAGGCCCCGAAGAACTCCCCGTTGACGTACAAGCGGGCCGGCGCTTCCAGCGGCGCCGGCAAGCCCATCCGGCGGAACAGCTTCATGGCCAGGACTTCGCGCAGCAGGGATGCGTCCTGGTTGTTGGCCTTCAGTACCACCGAAGCCAGTCCGAAGAGCCTCTGGTTGGCATCGTACCGATTGAAAGCGACCAGCAAGTTGGGTTTGTACGGGCTCCTGCTGCCGCTGCCGCGCGAACGAATGCCAACCCGCGGCAGCTCGATGTCGTTCCAGACGAACTTCGCTGGATAGTAGGTGTCCAGCAGGTAGTTGTCACGCAGCTTCTGCCAGTCGGCGCGATCCACAAACAGGTGCACATCCTGAAGAGTGGAATCGTCGAAGAGTCGTGAGGGCGTTTCCGCCCAGCCGACCGTCAGCCAGGCGCCGAGTAGGGCCGCCGCCCTGGCGACACCAGACCCGCTCAGTGGTTTGCGGCGAGCGTTCATAGGGTGGGTGGAACTCCTTACCTGCTATGATGCGGACCGTCCCCGGTCCGTTACCCCTTATCGGACCGTGGTTGCAGGTTTAGACCCGCTCCGCATCGTTTCGGAGTCCTCCTGGGCCGGCCTGGAGCCCGGCCGTCCCTTCATCCGCGCCGGTGATCGAAGGAGCGCACCAAAATCGCGGCGAACCGGGTGCGGTTGTGTCGAGCAGAGGCCTCTCCGAATCGGGCCCGGGGAGATCTCGCGGGAAGATTCCGCGGTGGCGCCGCAGCGCGGAGAATCAAGCATT
Organism: Bryobacteraceae bacterium; assembly: GCA_025062235.1. Classification (GTDB taxonomy): domain Bacteria; phylum Acidobacteriota; class Terriglobia; order Bryobacterales; family Bryobacteraceae; genus DTHT01. Next base: position 2,261 of record JANXAE010000166.1, on the reverse strand, counting down.
CAATGGCGGAGTGGCGCGCAGGCTATCGATCAGTCGCGTCGTTCCAGCCCACGCCGCGCAAGCGATCAGCACTTCGCTCTCGATCATAAGGACGGGCTGGATCTCTTCGGGATCCACGATGTCGAAGTACTCGGGTCTGAGCAGTGGTTCGGCTTGCAGCAGCGCGAGGCCTGCGCGTCTTACCACAGCCGGATCCCGCGCCCCCGCGCGCACTTGCGCCGCCGCAGCTTGAAGCGCGCGGTAGATCGCCGACGCCGCGCTGCGCTCAGCGGGCGAAAGCCTGCCGTTGCGCGAGCTCATGGCCAATCCGTCGGCTTCGCGCACGGTCGGACAGGCGACGATTTCCACCGGCATATTCAGGTCCCGCACCATGCGTCGCACCACGGCGAGCTGTTGCGCGTCCTTCTCGCCGAAGTAGGCGCGGTCCGGCTGCACGATGCCGAACAGCTTGGTGACCACGGTGGCGACGCCGCGGAAATGGCCGGGCCGAAAACGCCCGCACAGATGCTCGGTCAATCCCGTGACTTCGACGAAGGCGCGCTGTGGCTGCGGGTACATTTCCTCGATGGAAGGCGCGAAGACCAGATCCACACCGCGTCGTCGGCAGAACTCCACGTCCGCCTCCAGCGTCCGCGGGTAGCGTTCGTAATCGTCGGCGCGGTCGAACTGGATGGGATTGACGAAAATGCTCACCACCAGGAAACCCTGCGGACGTCGGGCCAGATCCATCAGGCTCCCGTGTCCTTCGTGCAAGGCTCCCATGGTGGGCACGAACTCGATCGAGCGCCCTTGGCGCCGCGCCTCGGCCACGAGTGCGCGGGCCTGGGCGATGGTGCGGGCCACGACCAGACTCATGCTCGCTCCTCCGCAGGCGGGAAACGTCCCTGCCGGACATCCTCGGCGAAGGCACGCGCGGCCTCCACCATGAGCTCGCCCAGGCGCGCGTACTGCTTGACGAAGGGCGGCAGGCTGCCTTCGTAGAGCCCGAAGATGTCGTAGCTCACCAGCACCTGGCCGTCGCAGTGCGGTCCGGCGCCGATGCCGATCGTGGGGATGCTGAGGCATTCGGTCACGGCCCGCGCCACGTGCGCTGGGATGGATTCCAACACGACGGCGAAAGCGCCTGCGGTCTCGAGCTCGCGCGCTTCCTCGAGAAGCTGTGCGGCTTCCCGTTCGCTGCGGGCGCGCGGGCGGAAGCCACCGAGCTTGTGGACGGACTGCGGGACCAGCCCGAGGTGACCCATGACCGGGATCCCTGCATCGGTCAGCCGGCGCACCACATCGAGCACGGGGCGCCCGCCCTCCAGCTTCACTGCCGCCGCTCCTCCCTGCTGGAGCAAGCGGCCGGCGTTGCGCAGGGCTTCTTCCGCGCTGACCTGATAACTGAGGAACGGCATGTCTGCTACGACCAGGGCCCGGCGCGCACCACGGCTGACCGCCTGCACATGATGGAGCATGGCTTCCATGGTTACCGGCAGTGTGGTCTCGCAACCCATGATCACCATGCCGAGCGAGTCACCCACCAGCAGCACGTCCACGCCGGCCCGATCCAGCAGGCGGGCCATGCTCGCGTCGTAGGCCGTGAGCATGACGATCTTTTGGCCTCGCTGCTTCATCGCCTTCAGGTCCGGCACGCGAACCGGTCTTGGCGGCTCAGGCATCATCTCGATCACCTCCGCGGAACACCTCCTCGAGTCGCGCCGCGACGGCAGGCGGCAGACCCTGCCGTTGCGCCAGTTCGATCATTCGCAAGCTGCACGCCCGGTAGAGTTCGCGCAGCCCCGCAGCCGCGGACGTCAACGCCTGCCAGTGCCGCCGAACCGTTTCCACATCGCCGCGGCGGATGGGCCCGGTGAGCGCCTCCGCCGGACCGGCCTCCAGCGCGTTTTCGCAACTGGTCCTGGCCAGCGGCGCCAGGGCTCGCAGCGCTTGTCGTGCCGGCACGCCCGCGGCATTCATCAGGATAACCGCGGCGTCCAGCAAGGCGGCGAAACAGTTGCTCGCCAGCACCGCAGCCGCGTGATAGCAGACGCGCCGATCGGCGGGGATCGCCAGCGCCCAGCCTTGAGCGGCGCGGACGATTTCGGTTGCCCATTCGGCCGCGGGGCCCTCGGCGGTGACGGCGAAGGCCGACCCCCGCAGTGCGGTCACCCCCTGTTCCGGCGAGGCCACCGTTTGGAGCGGGTGCAGCGCGCCGCACGAGAACCCGACCTCGGCCAGCGGGGCCAGAGCTTCCGGGCCGTGCACGCCCGAGGTGTGCA
>JANXAE010000165.1 GCA_025062235.1 Bryobacteraceae bacterium | reverse complement strand
ACCGGTCCTCCTTTCACGATGATGGTATGCTCAAGATCATAACGCGGACCCCGGGGACCCAGGCGCAGCAGGGCGGTGGCCACCGCGTCCCCCGTCGTTACCACCGCCCATGGCTCCCGCAGGAACAGGTCAGGCCGGGCCATGGCCCCCAGCCATGCGGGCCCGTTGCCCTCGTGCAGCATGTGCCGGAGGGGAATTCCCGCTTTGCGGAAAACGCCGGCCAGATCGCCGAAACAGGCCACGACGCCTTCGCCCGGACGCCGCTGCTGCACAAGTCGGAGCGCGGCCTGTTCGGTCCAGGCGCGGCGGGCCTCCGAGTTGACCTGAGACTCCTTCCAGCAGATCCACGCTTCCGGGCTGGGACGGGCGAGCCACCAACCGGCCGCCGCCAGGACAACCACCGCCGCCGCCAAGGGCCGTGCCCGCCTGGGAACAGCCGCAATGCCCGCGGCGGCGCCCGCAGCCAGCAGCGGCAGCGCCGCCAGACCATAGCGCGTGTTGTAGTAGCTGTGTGGCCAAAGGTGGGGCACGAAGATCGGCGTCCCCCCTCCGTACAGGCTCAGCCAGTAGAAGAGCACCGGCAGAGCCGTCAGCGCGACGAGCCACAACCGACGCCGCAGCACTGCCCAGAGGGCCCCGGCCAGGCCCAGCACGCCCAGCGGCCATCCAGCACATAGCCTGGCCGCTTCGCGCAACTGCACCCAGGCCTGCTCCCAGTCGTGATCGCCCGGATACCGCGCCATGCCCTGGTCCAGGCTCCGTTGGTAGATGGCCCGCGCCGAATACGGACCGCGGTAGAACTCGAGCGCGTCCCCGTGCAGCCACCAATTGTGAATCAACCAGTAGATCGGACCCGCGGCGGCCAGCGCGCAGTACAGCGACGCGGCCGCCCACCGTCGCCTGTCTCCCGCCGCCAGCAGGTACAGCGCGACGAATGGGATCAGGAACCAGCCCTCGTAGCGCGTGAGCGTCCCGGCCAGGGAGGCCAGTCCGGCCAGGCAGGCGTTGGCCAGAGAAGGGTGGCTGCGGTAGCGGACCGTGAAATACAGCAAGGCCGCCAGCGTGGCCAACCAGATGGCCTCCGTCATGGGCGTGGACTTCAGATAGAGCAGGTTCGGGTTCGTTGCCAGCAGAGCCAGGCCGCTCAGCGCCGCGGCCCGCGAAGCGAGGGCTCGCAGCAACGCAGCGTAGAAAAAGCAGCCCGCACCGACGAAGGCCAGCGAGGGCGGGATTGCGCCCGCCAGCCCGTTCCGCCACAGATCGTCCCGCGCGGCCAGAGGCGCCATCAGCAGATGCGGCAGCGGGAGCCAGACCGTGCCGATCTGCTCGTAGCCCGGCGTGCGCGAATCCACGATGCGCCGCGCGATATTCAGATGGGCTTCGGCGTCTCCGTACCAGGCGGTCCAGCCCTGCTGCGCCACCCAGGCGGTCGTCGCCGCGCTCCATACCGCCAGCGCCAGCACCACGAGTCCGCTCTCGAGGAACGCGGCGGCGCGCGACCGGGGATGGCGTCTAGAACTCCGTGAGCTCCTTGAATTCCTTGAAGCGGGCATCGATCTCCGCGCGGGTCAGCGTCCGGAAGCGCTCCACGCCGAACCGCTCGCAGCAGAAGCTTCCCATGACCGAGCCGTAGATGACCGCGCGCCGCAACAGCCGCCGCTCGATGCCGTCGCGCAGATCGGCGCCCTGTTCGGCGAGGTATCCGAAGAAGCCCCCCGCGAAGCAGTCGCCCGCCCCCGTGGGATCGGCGACCGTATCGAGCGGGTAGGCGGGCGCAAGAAAGGGTCCTTCGTCGGCGAACAGCACGGCTCCGTGTTCGCCGCGCTTGATGACCAGGATCCGCGGTCCCAGGCTGCGGATGCGCTCGGAGGCCCGGCGAAGGTTGCGCTCGCCCGAGAGCAGGCGCGCCTCGCTGTCGTTGATGAGCAGCACGTGCCAGCCTGCCAGGGTTTCGAGCAGCGCCTCCCGACGGCTTTCGATCCAGTAATTCATCGTGTCGCCTCCTACCAGTCGGGGCGATTCCATCTGCTCGCGCACCCTGCGTTGCAACTCCGGCTGGATGTTGCCCAGGAACAGATAAGGCTGGCGGCGATAACCGGGCGGAAGCTCGGGTTGGAAATCCCCGAAGACGTTCAGCTCGGTGCGCAGCGTCACCCGGTCGTTCATGTCTTCGGAGTAGACGCCGGACCAGTAAAACGTTTTGCCAGGCTTCTGTTCCAGTCCGGCGAGGTCAATGCCGCGCTCCTCGAGGAAGCGGCGGTCGGCGGGATCGAAATCCTCCCCCACCACGCCCACCACGCCAACCCGGGTGAAATAGCTGGCGGCCAGCGCCACGTAGGTGCAGGCGCCGCCCAGCATCCGCTCGCGCTGCCCGTGCGGCGTCTGGACGCCATCGTAGGCTACCGAACCGACGACGACCAGCGACATCCTTCCGATTGTATAGCGCAGCTAGGCTCGGTCCCCGCCGGGAAGCCGCTGCCGGGCGGCGGCGGGGCGACCGCGCCCGCCGCGCCCGGGTCCCTCAACCGCTGCGGCTCTCGCGGGCCGGGCCGGCCCCGCCCGCTCGTCGCGCCTGCGCTCAGACTCCCCGGCGCGGCCGCTCGCGGCGTACGCGGTCCGTGTTCTGCACCGGCTCGCGATCGCATTCGATGGCGATCACCGTGACCGGATCGTCGGGAGGTGTCTCGGGCAGGCCCGTGAAACGTACGCGGAACTCGTCCTGCTGGAAGCGGACCGGCTTGCCAGTAGCGAGCAGCTTCGCCCCGAGGACCTTCGACTCCAGGCCCGCCAACGTCACCGTCTCGCCGGGCCAGAAGTAAACGTGCATGTAGAGCGTGTTGCCCTTGCGCGTGAAGCTGGCGTAGTTGGAGCGCGTCACCTGGCAGCGCTCGGCCCCGTAGATGGCCTGCCCGTTGCGCTCCGTCCAGCGGCCGATGGCGCCCAAGATGCGCACGGATTCTTCCGGTACCGACCCGTCGCCGCGCGGGCCGATGTTGAGCAGGTAGTTGCCGCCGTCGCGCGCGCACTGGATCAGCTGACGCACGCAAGTCTTGGGCGACTTCCAGTTGTCGTCGGCCGCATGGTAGCCCCAGGAGTCGTTCATGGTCATGCAGGCTTCCCAGGCCCTTCCGGGTTTCTCGGCCTGGATGCGCTGCTCGGGAGTGGAGAAATCGCCCGGCAGCCGGTTGCGGTTGTTGACGACGATGTCGGGCTGCAGTTTGAAGACCATCTCGTTCATGCGCACCGACTCCCAGCCTTCGGCGTCCAGCGGCCACGCGACGTCGTACCAAAGGATGTCAATCTTGCCGTAATTGGTCAGCAGCTCGCGAATCTGCCCGTGGATGTACTCGACGAAGCGCTTGCGCGCGGCTTCATCGGTGGCGCAGCGGGCGCCGTCAGGGTGGTGCCAGTCCATCAGCGAGTAGTAGAAGCCTACCCGCAGGCCCTCGGCCCGCGCCGCCTCGACGTACTCGGCGACCAGGTCGCGCTTCGGTCCTCGTTTCGTCGCGCAGTAATCGGTCAGCTTGCTGTCGAACAGGCAGAAGCCCTCATGGTGCTTGGTCGTCATGACCATGTAGCGCTGGCCGGCGCGGCGCGCTAGCCGGGCCCATTCGCGGGCCGCCGCAGGTTTGGGCCGGAACTGCTCGGCGAGCTGCTCGTACTCGGCCACCGGAATGCCTTCGTTTTCCATGACCCACTCGTGCCGGCCGAGCAGGCTGTAAAGGCCCCAGTGGATGAACATGCCGAACTTGGCTTCGTGCCACCATTTCATGCGCCGCTCGCGATCGGCGTCGCCGGGAAGCGGCCCGCTCTGAAGGGCGGCCGTCGCTGGCGCGGCGCTCAGCATCTCGAGCAGATGACGTCGGGAAAGGGATCCGGCAAGCATGATGACCTCCTCGAGTACCTCCACAATGTACAACGCCCTCGGCGCGCGAAGGCGTTCGTCTTCTTCCAGCGGCGCGGAGTCGGATGGGTGCGGTTCTCCCGCGTGTGGGACCCGCTCTCCGCCCTGGCCCTGCCTGCCGGGCTCCGTCGGGTGGCGGCGAGCGGCCAGCGCGGATCTGCACCGCGATGGCGAACTCGTACTGCTCGGCGCGATGCCGGTGCTTTCGGCCAGATTCGACCTGCCGATCCTCCGCACACCAGGCCAGTTCTTGATCGCGGCGATATCGTTGATCTGTCCGCCCCGCCCCTCGCCTAGCGAGACCGGCTCCGCTCTTTTGCGCGCAACGTGGCCGGCGGCGGTGAAAGCCGCTGGAACCGCGGCGACGATGGCGACGTCGGCCAGGTCTGCCGGTTCAGGATCTCGGAAGCGGCGCGCCCCGCTGGCCTCCCGAGCCGTGGCCTCCATGCGCTCGTATTCGCGGGGTTTGCCCACGCGCGGGATCTCGACGATCGGCTGGATGGGGTTGAGAGCCCCTTCGAAGGCGGACCGACCGTGGATCGCCGTGCGCGGCACGCCATGGACATGGTAGCGCTGCGCCAATCTGGCGAATCCCGCCCCCACCACCTTGTCGCCGCACGCCGATTCGTTCAGAAAGGCGGGCCGGTGAGCCAGCCGGACTGTTTTCGGGCAGTACGGGCAGATCAGCGTCACGATCACTTCCAGGTGCACGGGGCGCGATCGGCCGGGCCAGTCGGTCGGCTTACGGCCTCAGCCCCGAGACGCCGCGGCTCGCCATCTCGATGTCTTCGGTCCCGCTGGCGAAGGCCTGCGCCGCCCTCACGCCGAAGAACGGGATGCCTTCGTCCGTTCTCGCCTGCGACGATAGTGGCGGGCACCTTGCCCACGCCGAACTGGCGGGCCTTTTGCGAAGCCGTGCCGAGGTGCTAGACCCACGACATGAGCTTTCCGCCAACGAGGCCACTGCCTCGAGCAGCTGCCGCCGCTCGCGGCAGACGGCACAGGCGTTCTCCTGCCTGAACGGAACCGACCGTACCGGGCGGTCGAGCTTCGCGAACCGTTCGCGCAAGTGCTTCCGCATCCCCCATTCGAGACTCTGCTTTCGGGCATGGGGCGTCTCCGCCCTCTCGTGTTGCCGAACGGGCGTAG
>JANXAE010000164.1 GCA_025062235.1 Bryobacteraceae bacterium | reverse complement strand
GTCCGTTGTCCTCATTGCCGTCCGCCGACACCACGATGCTGAAGTCACTGGCGCTCTGGATCGTGATCCGGCCCGCGTCCGTGCCTGGCAGCGCGTAGATGCCCAGCGCGGCGGTTTGCGCATTGATCGCCGCCACTGCGCTCGCCACCGAGGCGCCGGTGGTCGTGTTCAGCGTGACGGCCACCGAACCGCTGGCGTTCTGGAACAGCAAAACCTCGGTGTCCTCGGCGTCGGCCACCGGCGTAAACGCCTGCGACCGCAGCCGGTATACGCCCTGGTTGTCGCTGGCGGTGCCGCTGGCCGCAAGGCCGGTCCCCGCGGAAGCCGCGCCGGCCGTCACCACGAACGCGCGCGTGCCGCCGAAGGCCAGGTAGCCGTTGGCGTCGGTGGTCGCCGAGAGGCCGTAGCTGGTCAAGGCGTTGTTCAACTGCGTCAGCGCCGCCGAACCGGTGATGCCGCTGGCTCCGCCGGTCACCGTTACCGTAACCGAGCCGGTCTGCCCCAGCGTGGGATCGTAGAGCGTGAAGGTGAAGGTCTGGGTCCCACCCACCAGGAAGGTCGTAGTGCCGTTGAGATTCACGTTGCCCAGCGTCGTGCCGCCAGAGGCCACGCTGCTGGCGCCGATGCCCAGGCTGTTGGCGTCCACGCGGTTCAGCGGACCGCTCAGATCCACCGTCACCTTGGCGTTGGCCTGGTTCGAGCCGCCTCCGATGTACACCTGGAGAGTCGTGTTGTAGGTCCCGCCTTCCACCAGACCGATGTTCGCGGCCTGCCGGTTGATTTCCGCAAGCAGTGCCTGGTACTCGGTGTTCAGCGTCACCCGGCTGCCGGTGAACGTGCTCGAGGCCGACTGCGTGGCCAGCGTCTTCAGACGGTCCAGGATCTTCGCAATGTTGTTCAGGCCGCCGTCAATGATCTGCAGGGCGCTGATGCCGTCGTTGGCGTTGCGCACGCCCTGCACCAGCTCGGCAATGTCGCTGCGGTACTTGTTGGCCACGGCCAGTCCCGCAGCGTCATCGCCTGAGGCGTTGATGCGATAGCCGGACGTCAGCCGCTGGATCGTCCGGCTCTGGAATTCATTGTTCACCCGGAGGTTTTCCTGGGCGATGAGAGAGTTGACGTTGGTGACTACAGAAAACATTTCTCGACATCCTGTTCCGCCGCGCTTCCCGGCCTCCTGCCGGGCCCGGGTTCTCCTTTGGTTCGGATGCCCGGGGCGCGGCCTCGCTTGCCTTATCGGATCGCTTCGGACTCACTTGAATCTTTCCGTCTTCCCGCTTCCCCGAGCGCTCCCGCACCGCTCGCAGGCGGCCCGCAGCGGCCCATGCGCTGCCGGCTGCGGCCACCCGTCCGGCGTCGGCATGCAGGCAAGCCCGGTGATCGCACCACCGGCTTCGCGCCACCGGCCGAGCCCGCCCCGCCGCGCCCGCCGACGGCGCCCACCGCCCCTCCTCGCCCGCCGACGGCGCCCAGCGCCCCTCCTCGCTCGCCGACGGCGCCCACCGCCCCTCCTCGTGCAACCGCCCCGCGGGCCGCAAACGCCCCAACCCTACGCGTCCTGCCTATGCGCCGCTCTCACGGACCCTGCCCGCCTTCCCCCACCAGCCGTACCAGCGCTTGGCGCACCCGTTCCACCACTTCGGTCCACTCCCCGGGCCGCCGCTGCCGGAACAACCGCATCGTCGGATACCAGGGCGTGTCCTCGCGATCGAGCATCCAGCGCCAGTCCGCACAGAAGGAGAGCAGCAGCCAAACAGGCTTGCCCAGCGCGCCTGCCAGATGCGCCACCATCGTGTCCACCGAGATCACCAGATCGAGGTTCAGGATGGCTGCGGCCGTATCCAGGACGGTCCCCGTCTGCTCCTCGAGCTCGTGCAGCTCGAGGCCAGGAATCCGCGCGCGCCAGCCGCGCTGCAAACTGAAGAAACTGGCCCCCGCCACCTTGCCCAGCGGCGCCAGCAGCTCTGGCGCCATCGAGCGGCGGCGATCCTGCGGGTGCTCGGGATTGCCCGCCCACGCCAGCCCGATCTTGAACGCCCGCACGACAGCCAGCCTGCGCTCCCAACGCTGCACGTGCTCGCCCGTGACCTCGAGGTACGGCGTGCGTGCGGGTATGGTCGCCAGCGTCGTCCTCATCAGGTGCGGCAGGCTGAGCAGCGGCGCGTGCAGGTCGCCCCGCTCGTCCGGCTCCGCCAGCCAGCGCTCGGCCACCAGCGGCCGCAAGCGCGGAGGGCACTGGAATCTCACGCGTCCGCCACGGCCCTCGACCAGCGGCAGGTAGCGAAGGAACTGGATGGTATCGCCCAACCCCTGCTCGGCCACCACCAGCAGCGTGCGACCCTCGAGCGCATCGCCTTCCCAGCGCGGCTCGGGCCTCGCCGGCGCCACGAAGTCCTTCCGGCGGAAGCGCCACTCGTACTCCGCGAACCCGCGCTCCAGCTCCCCCCGGCGCAGCCAGGCCATGGCACGGTTCGTACGCGCCTCGGCAAAGTCGGGCTTGCGCAGCACGGCTTGCTCGAAGCATTCGAGCGCCTCCTCCCAGCGGCCCAACTGCTCGAGCGCGAAGCCGCGTTTGTTCCAGAACTCGGCCGACCCAGGCCGCAACCGCAGGGCCGCGTCGTAACAGGCCAGCGCCTCGGCGTCGCGCATCCTCCAGGCGAGCACGTCCCCGAGATTGGCGTGAGCTTCGGCCAAATGTGGGTTCAGCTTCAGCGCCTGATGGCAGGGCAGCGCGGCCTCGGCGTAGCGCTTCTGTTCGATCAACGCCGCCGCGAGGTTGGCGTGTGCCTCGGCAAGCTGCGGCTTCAGCCGGATGGCTTGCCTGGCGGCAGCCTCGGCCTCGCGCAGCCGCCTCGTGGCCAGCAACACGGCGCTCAGATTGGCGTGCGCCTCCGCCAGAGTCGGGTTCAGCGCGAGCGACCGCCGGCAAGCCAGCTCGGCTTCTTCGGTTCGATCCGTCTCCCGCAACACGCTCGACAGATTCAACCACGCCTCGGCATAGTCCGGTCGCAACTGGAGCGCGCGCCGGAAGGCTCGCTCGGCCTCCGCCAGCCTGCTCGCGGCGCGCAGCGCATTGCCGTAATTGTTGTAGGCTTCGGCCCGTCCCGGCGCCAGCTTCAGCGCCGCCTCGTGGTGCTCCAGCGCGGAGGCCAGCTCGCCCAACTGCTGCAACACGCTTCCCAGGTTGCTGTGCGCCTCCGCGTAGCGCGCATCGAGCTCGAGCGCGCGCCGATAACAGTCCCGCGCCTGCTCGAGCCGGCCCAGCGCCGCGAGCACGGTGCCCAGGTTGTTGTGGAACATCGGCACGCCAGGGCGGATGCGCACCGCACGCTCGATCCAAAAGGCGGCGGTTTCAGGTTCGCCCTGCTGGTAAAGCAACATGCCCTTCAGATGCAGCGCGTCGGGATTCTCCGGATCGAGCGCCAGCGCCTCCTCGTAACAAGCCGCCGCCGCCCCGAGCCGGCCGGCCCGCTGATGCTCCAGTCCCGACTTCAGCAAGTCGAGCACGTTCCTCAGCTGCGGCACTTCTCCTCCCGCACCGTCGCACGCAGTTGCTCGGCGACCCTCCCGACGACCTCCCCCCAAGCGCCTCTAGCGCGCTGCCGGAACAACCGCATCGTCGGGTACCAGGGACTGTCCTCGCGTCCCAACATCCAGCGCCAGTCGGGCGCGAACGGCAGCAACACCCAAACGGGCCGTCCCAGCGCGCCCGCAAGGTGCGCGTGCATCGTATCCACGGTGATCACCAGATCCAGTTGGGCCACGATGGCAGCCAACCAGGGCAGCTCGCGCCAAGGCTGCGGCAATTCCTCCAGCCGCAGGCCCGGCGGAGGGCTCGCGGCCTGCTCGGCCCGTGGCCCGCTTTGCAGGCTGACGAAGGTCACGCCTTCGACCTGCCCGAGCGGCGCCAGGGCGTCCAGATCGAGCGAGCGGCGCCGGTCATTGGCATGCGCGGGATTGCCTGCCCAGGCGAGGCCGACTCTCGGCCCTTTCCCGGGCAAGCTCGGGGGCTCGCCGGCTCGCTGCGGCGCGGTCAGGTAGGGAACTTGACGGGGAATCGTCTCGAGCGTCGTGCCCATCAGGCGCGGAAGGCTCAGCAGGGGCGCGTGGACGTCGAATTCCGGCAGCGGGTCGCCCGCCGCTACGATCTGCGCGACGCCCTCGACCGTCGCCGCCAGCTCGAGCAGTGCCGGCTGGCATTCGATCACCACGCAGCCGCCCCGGGCTGCCACCAGCGGAGCGTAACGCAGGAACTGGATCGTGTCGCCGAGGCCCTGCTCGGCGTGCAACAGGATCCTGCGGCCCGACAAGGGAGAACCGTCCCAGAGCGGCTGCGGGAAGTCGCGCCGCCGGTGGGGCTCCAGCCGCCAGCGCCACTCGTACTCGGCGAATCCCCGCTCCAGGTCGCCTGCCAGCAGCCAGGCCAGAGCGCGAACCGCGTGGGCCTGCGCATTTTCGGGATCGAGCCTCAGCGCCTGGTCGGCGCAGGCCAGCGCGTCCTCCAGCAGGGACTCTTCGACGAGCGCGCGCGCAAGGTTGACGTAGGCGGAGGGATCGTCCGGGCGCAGCCTCTGCGCTTCCAGGTAGCAGCAGATCGCCTCGGGGAAGCGGTCCAGCTTGTTGAGGGCGTTGCCCCGGTTGACCAGGGCCTCGAAGTAATCCGGCGCCAGCCTTAGCGCCTCCTCGTAGCAAAGCAGGCTCTCCTCCAACCTGCCCAGCTCCTGCATCACATTGCCGAGGTTGTTGTGGTAAGCCGGCGCCAGTGGGTTCCGCGCGATCGCACGTGCGATCAAGGCGGCTGCGGCCGTCGGATTGCCGGTTTGCGCCCGCAGAACTCCCAGCAAGTGGAGCGCATCGGCATGGTCCGGGCACTGGGCGAGAACCTCGCCGTAGATCCGCTCCGCCTCGGCCCACCGGCCCCGTTGCTGGTGTTCAAGCGCCATTTCGAGCGCCTGGATCGGATTCCACATGTTGCCCGCCCTCGCCCGCCGTCGGTTCGTCTCCCGTTGTCGTCCCGGCGACCGCCCCGCCCGCTCCACGCGCCCTCAGCTTGCGGGCCAGTTCTTCGGCCCTCTCCGGCGTGGCCCCTCCCGCGGCCTCGAGATTCATCTGC
>JANXAE010000163.1 GCA_025062235.1 Bryobacteraceae bacterium | reverse complement strand
AATGCCTGCAACTTCTCGCCAGCCCGGACGGGCACGCTGAACGGTGTCATGACCGTCGCGGCCGTGGATCAGAGCGAACGCGAAGCCAGTTGGAGCAATTACGGCGCCTGCGTGGACATCTGGGCGCCCGGAGTGAGCATTCCCTCGACCTGGCTGCGGGGAGGCACGAACACGCTCTCGGGCACCTCCATGGCGGCACCGCACGTCGCCGGCACCGCAGGCTTGCTGCTTTCACGCATGAGCTCGTACCTGCCGGACCGGGTCGAGTCGGACCTGAAGTCTACGGCTGTCCTCACCGGCACGGCCAGCAAGGACGGCACGCCTATCCGCCGGGTCTTCGCGGGCGCTTACTGAGACGCAGGTCAGCCTTCCCGCCGGACCCGGACGCCCGAGCCGCGGCCCCAGGGTGCCGGGCTGGCCGAGTCGGAGCATCGGGGCCTGCCGACAGCAGCACGGACTGCCAGCGAGCCGCGGCGCAGTGGATCGGACGGCTCACCGGGCGCCGGAGGGCGCCTTCGGTTGACAGCAGGCCAGTCGAGGTTTTAGAGTGTTGACGCGTATGCACGTGAATCCGGGAGCAGTGTAAAGCCATGAGAACCTCCCGCGCGCGTGACGGCTCCCTCCACCAGAAGGCGTACGCTTTCATCCAACAACAGATCCTCGCCGGCCGACTGACCGCCGGCACAGCCATCTCGGAAGTAGCCCTGGCCCGCCAGATCGGCGTCAGCCGGACACCCGTGCGGGAAGCGATCGGGCAGCTCGTGGCCGAGGGCTTTCTGGAGCGCATTCCCGGCCGCGGTGTGGTGGTCGTGCAGCCTACGCGGGAGGACCTCATCGAACTCTACGAGCTCCGGGAGGCCCTCGAGGTCTATGCCGTAGGCAAGGTGGCCCGGCACCGCCCGAGTTCCGCCGAACTGGGCGTGTTGCGCGAAGCGTGCGACGAGATCCGGCGCATGGCCGATCGTCTGCGCCATTCCGGCCGGGAACGCCTCAACGACGCGGAGATGCAAGCGTTCCTGGCTACCGATCTCAAGTTCCACATGCTTTTGCTGCGGCTGGCGGGCAATCGCCGCATCATGAAAGTGGTGGCCGACACGCGTTTGCTGACGCGCATCTTTTCTTACCGGCGGGAAGGCCACGATGCGGGCCAACTGGAATCCATCCACCGCTACCATAGCCAGGTCCTGGATGCGGTCCAGGCCGGTGATCCGGAGCTTGCGATGGAGCGCCTGCGCGAGCACATCCACGTTAGCCGCCAGGAACGGCTGGAGGCCTACGACCGCTGGGAGAGAGAACACGAGTTGCAACGGGTAGTCCCGCTGCCTGCCGCCTTGTTGCAACCCGCGGAGACCGCACAACCCCTGAGCCGGGCGGAGCGGCAGTCCAGGAAGCGCCTGCCCGTGCGTGTGCCGGCCAACACCTGAAAGGCGCCACCGCCCGCGTGGCGCGGGCGCTATTTGGCGAGCAGGTCCGGAATGGGCGGCGCCGCGGCACCGACGCTGCCCGCAAAGTCCAGGCCCAGCAGGGCGGCAATGGTCGCTGCCACCCGTGCTTGCGGGAGCGCCTCGCGCTGTTTGCGCTCGCCCAGGGCTTCGATATTCGGTCCGAGGAATGCCAGCCACGTGGAGCGGGACTCCGGGATGCGGCGTCCATGCTCGCGCCAGTTCTCCGGAGACTCGCCCCGCCCGTGGTCGGTGGCCAACACCAGGGCCGTGGCGCCGCGGTATCCCGGCGTCCCCTGAACGAGCTCCCACAGCTCGCGTACATAATGGTCGGCTCGCAGCAGCGATTTCAAATAGAGGTCATAGCGACCGGAGTGAGCCCACTCATCGGGCTCGCCCAAGCCCAGAAAGAGCACCCGCGGTCTGTGCAGGCGGAAATATTCGAGGGCGGTGTGGAAGGTCAGAGCGTCCAGCGGCTCGGCGGGCCAGACCTCGGTCTCGCTCTTCAGCCGGTTCAACAGCCGGAGAGCAGGCGTCTGCGGCGCCACTCTCAGCGGCTCGTAACCGGCGTTTACGAGCATCCCTGCGCGCTCGGCGTTGAGGATGTAAGGAAAGCGGTCCCAGGCGGCGAACGCCGCCACTTTGCCCCGGAAGTCCGGCTGGCGGTTCAGCCATTCCAGCACGTTGACGTTGGGATTGGGCTTCTTGTCGTTGCTGTCCACGCGCGGATCCGCAACGCCGCACAGCGTCTCGCTGTAGGAGGGATAGGAAATGTTGAGCCCGTTGGTCAGGTAGACTTCCGCCGCCAGCGCGCGGTTGCCGAAGATCTGACCCTGCCGGGCGACGACGCTCCAGAGGAAAGGCATCAACGCGCGCCGGCGCTCGGCCGGGTCCTCGCGCCAGAACTGCGTACGCAGCGCGTGCGGATCCGCCACGCCCCCCGTCCTGCGTTCCATCAGGGCCGCCTCGGCGCCCATGAAGACTTCCTGCCAGCGGACGCCGTCCACCATCACGACCAGCAGGTTGCGCGTACCGGCTGCGCGCCGCGGGGCAGCCTGCGCCATCTCCGCCAACAGCAACAGGCACAATGCGCTGCGTCCCAGAATGGCCGTTTTCGCTCGTTGCTCTGGCCGGGCCATGCGAGCCATTGTAGCGACACAACCGGGCCACTCCGTGCGGGTTGTTATAGTGGGATCGGATGCGGGGCAAGCGCGGGCTGTTGCCGCTGGCCATCGCCGGGATCCTCGCCGGCGTGAGCTTCACGTACTGGCAGCGCCGCCAGGCGCAGCAGAGCCAGTCGCCCGTGCAGCCTGCTGCGCTGCCCCCGGGCATCGGCGCGGCCGCCCGGGACTGGCTGTGGTCGCGCAACATCGGCGACCGGCCCCGTGTCGAGATTCGGGCCCGCAATTTCCGCCATCTTCAGGCCCCAGAAAGGATCGAGCTCGAGCAGGTCGAGCTGCGGCTCTACCACAGCGACGGGCGCCGCTTCGACCAGGTGCGCTGTGCGCACGCCGTCTTCGACCCCGCGCAAGCGATCCTGCAATCCCAGGGAGAAGTCGAATTCACTATGGGGCTGCGCGCGGAGCCGGCTCTCGGGCGCCTGGTGTGGATCCGGGCCTCCGGCGTTACTTTTGACAATCGCACCGGCCGCGTCTGGACCGAACAGCCGACACGGTTCCGTTTCGATCAGGGCGAGGGCAGCGCCGTCGGGGCCTCCTATGACCCGGGCAGCCGGGAGTTGCATCTGCACAGCAAGGTCGAGTTGAGCTGGCGGGGGCGCGGCCCGCGCAGCCGCCCGATGCGGCTGGAAGCGGGGGAACTGATCTACAAAGAAAACGACGCAGTCGTGCTGCTGTTCCCCTGGGCAAGGCTGCACCGCCAGAACGCCGTACTGGAGGCGGGTGACACGCTGGTGATCTTGCGCGAGGGTTCCATCCGTGAAGTCCAAGCGCGGCGCGCGCGGGGGCAGGAGCGCAGCGAAGGGATCCTCCGCTCCCTCGCCGCCGACCACGTTCGCATGGAGCTGGCGCCCTCGGGCGAGCTGGAGAAGCTGACCGCCGAAGGCGGGGCGCGGCTCGAGTCGAAAACCGCCAGCGGCCAGACCATCGTCACTGCCACCCGCATGGATCTGACTTTCGAGGCCTCGGCCCGGGCAACCATCCTGCGTAGCGCGCAGGGCACGGGCAACGCCTCTTTGGTGGCGCAACCGATCTCGAGACCGGGCAGCCCGCCGGCGGAAACGCGCCGGCTGACCAGCGAGGTCATCCATGTCGAGATGCGGCCCGGCGGCGAGGAGATCGAGCAGGTGCGCACCGATGCACCGGGTTCGCTGGAGTTCGTACCCGACCGCAATGACCGACCGAGACGATGGGTCCAGGCGGAACGGCTGTGGATCCACTACGGGGAAGCCAACCGCGTCCGGACCGTGCGTGCGGTGGAAGTGCTCACGCGCAGCGAGCCGGGCGCCGAGGGCCGCGGCCAACCCCCTGTGGAGACGCGCAGCCGCGACCTGCTGGCCCATTTCGAGGTGCGATCGGGCGAGCTGCTGCGACTCGAACAGTGGAACGATTTTCACTACCGCGAGGGAGGACGGGAGGGCCGCGCGGGGCGAGCCGTCATGGACGAGCGCGCAGGCAAGATCCTGCTGGAGGATTCGGCTCGGCTGTGGGATGCCGAGGGTGCGATCGCGGGCGAGCGCCTGGAGTTGGATCGCGCCACAGGCGATATCGTGGCCCAAGGGCGGGTGCGAGCGAGCCGGCGCGGAGGACGAGCCAGTGGGGCGACGGCGATCCTCTCCGACCGGGAGAACCTCGAGGCTCAGGCCGACCGAATGCAGACTTTCGAGCGCCGCAGCCGGGTGCTCTACGAGGGAAGGGTCCGGCTCTGGCAGGGTTCCAACCGCCTGGAAGCGCATCGAGTGGAGATTGACCGCAGCGGACGCCGCCTCATCGCCGAAGGCGACCTGATGACGCAATTCCTCGAACTCCGCGCCACAAGACCCCATCCGGACGTCGTGGTGGTGCACGCCGACCGGTTGGTCTACGAGGATGAGCAGCGGCTTGCGCATTACATCGGTGGAGTCCGCTTGAGGCGGGCCGAGCTGGAGATCCAGGCAGCCGAACTGAAGGCATGGCTGAAGGAGGCTCCCGAGGGAACGACGCTGGAGCGCGCCGTCGCCAGCGGCGGCGTACGGCTCATCCACCGTTCGGGCGCCCGCGTGCGCACCGGGACGGCTCAGTTGGCCGAGTATTCCGCCCGGGAGGAGCGCGCTGTCCTGAAGGAAGGCGAGCCTGAGGTGGCGGACGCCGGCAAGGGACTGGCGCGCGGCCGCCGCATCAGTTGGCGGCTGCGCGATGATAGCTTCGAGGTGGAAGGCGAGCCCGGACAGCCGGCGCTGAGCCGGCTGCGCCGCCGCTGAACCATGCGCACCTTACAGACCGAGGAAATCAGCAAGAGTTACCGCGGCCGGCGCGTGGTGGACCATTTGTCGCTGTCGGTCATGCAGGGCGAGGTGGTGGGCCTGCTCGGCCCCAACGGCGCGGGGAAGACGACCTCTTTCTACATCATCGTAGGGCTGGTGCAGCCCGATTCGGGACGCGTCCTGCTCGACGGCGAGGACATCACGGCGCTGCCCATGTACGAGCGAGCGCGGCGGGGCATCAGTTACCTGCCG
>JANXAE010000162.1 GCA_025062235.1 Bryobacteraceae bacterium | reverse complement strand
GAGCGCGCGGTCCACGCGCATGAGCACGCGCAGGGCGCCTTGCGTGACATTGTCGTCGAGCGTGGTCACGCCCCGCTTGTCCTCGCCGCAATTGCCGTCCCAGCGATACTGGTACGATTTGCGTTTCTCGGGGTCGAACTCGATCAGGTAGTCCCAGCCACCGCTACACAGCTGGCCGCGCAACAGCGCGTACGCCGCATCGCGCGCGAAGCCGAGGAACTCGCGTTCGCCGGTCGCCTCGTAGGCTTCCAAGTACGCCAGCGCCACCCCAGGCGTCGCCTGGCGCTGGACCTCGATCTGCGTAGGACCCTCTGCGGCCTCCGAGCGGCCATAGCTCAGGTCGGCCGTGTAGTAGTAGTGGTAACCGCCCTCGGTCGAGACTTGGTGACGGTAGAAGCGCGCCGCCTTCAGCATGGCGGCAAGGACCTCCCCGCGGGAGGGCGCCTGCGCCGCCATGCTGAGCGGCAGCAACCCAAAGATCAGGCCGCGGAGCATAGCCCCCAGCCTACCATTCCAGGCGCAGTCCCATGCGGAACGACCGCGGTCCCGTGGTGTCGAGCGGCTGCTCGCCGCCGGCGCCCGTGATCACACCTGCCGTCGCCAGCGAAGTGATGTTGGTGCCCGGGTTGTTCCAGTTCGGATGGTTGAACAGGTTCGTCGAGGTGATCTCCCAGCGGAGTCGGGCGCGCTCGCTGAAGTAGAAGTGTTTGGCCAGCCCGGCGTTGAACGCCCACGATCCCGGCCCCTTGATCACGCCTTTGGCCGATGTGCCGAACTGGCCGGGCTGCGGCGGAGCAAAGGCCGAGACGTCGAACCACCGGGCGGTCGAGCGCTGGTCTTTGGGCAAATTGGCGTTCCGCAGATGATCGGGGCGGATGGTGACCTGTGCGGGAGTGCGCGAGGTGGTGTATGCCGTGCCCGTCGGATCGGGACCGGTCCAGAGCGGGGTCAGGAACTGTCCGGAATAGTAACTGTAGATCCCGCTCAGCTCCCAACCGTGCACCAGTCCCCGCTTGAAGCCACGGGACCCTTTGCCCCAAGGCAACTCCCAGATGAAGTTGCCCGTGACGCGGTGCGTGGGAATGTCCAGCCAGACGCCGCGCTCGCGTTTGCGGTCGTAGGCGTTCTCGGGGGACTCCCCGCGTTCGAGATCGCCGATATCGCGCGCCCAAGTCCAGGAGAACTGGTAGGCGAGGCCGCGGGCGAAACGCCGCTCGATCTCGAGCTGCATGGAATGGTACTGGTGCCCCGCCCCGTTGGAGAGGTATGTGATCGCAGGGTAGCGTGGGAAGGGCCGCGGCTTGTCCACGTACAGCCGCGTGTCAGGAACGGGCTGGTTGATGTTGTAGCCCCATTCGCCCTGGCGCGTGTTGGTGCCGATGTAGGAAAGACGGAAGCCCGTCTCCCAGCGCTGATGCTCCAGGGTGAGGTTGTACTGCATCGAGTACGGCGTGCGCAGGTCCTTGCGGACCGCGCTCGGCAGCGAGATCGTAGTGGGCCCGGCCACGGACGTGGGGAAGACCACCGGCAGCACGATGGCGGGCACAGGGGTGGGGTTGGTGAAGGAGGGCTCGTTGATCACGAAGGGCGCACCGCCGGCGGAAACTGCGCGCGGCACGACGTCGTAGAAAATCCCGTAGCCGGCGCGCACCACGAAGTCCGGACCCGCAGGACGCCAAGCCAGGCTGATGCGCGGAGCGAAGTTGTTGTACTCGTTGGTGAGCAGACGGCTCGGGTGGAAGCCCAAGCTGGAGGCTTCGACGACCTCGACATACTCTTTGGGCAACAGCGGACTCACCTTCCGCAAGCCGCCGTCCGGCACCACGATCTTGCCGGAGCCCACATCGAAGACCGCCTGGGCGCTGGAACCCTCGGTCCAGGCCGGCTTCAGCTCGTACCGGAGACCGATGTTCAGCGTGAGGTAAGGCCGGATCTTCCATTCGTCGGTGATGAAGAAATCCCAGTTCCAGCGCAGGCGGTCAATGTAAAGGCTGGGTGCGGCGCGCGAGGAAGTGGTGGGAATGCCGAGCAGGAAGTCCGCATAGGGATGACCGGTGAAGCGGTTCGAGAAGGTAGCCGCGCCGAACAGGTTGGCGGGCATCTGCCAGTCTTCGAACTTGGTTCTCCCCGCGATGACGCCGGCTTTCAGCGAATGTCGGCCGCGGAACCAGCTCAGGTGCTCCTGGAACTGCTGCGCGAAGTTCTTGAATCCGGGGTGGCGCCACTGGGTCTGCGAGATGCCCGTAATGCCGATGCCGGAGAAGGAGACTTGGAAGACGCCATTGACGTCGGGCAAGTTCGGCAGCAAGCCTTGCAGGCCGAGATACTGAACGACTTCCAAACCGCGCAGGGGCCCGTGGCGCGGGTTGTCGTTCCAGGCGTAACCCCAGCGGAATTCGTTGACCAGGTTGGGGCTGATGCTCCAGGTGTAGGAAGCCTGCACGGCGCGCGTGTCGCGAGTCTGCCAGCGGCGGCCGATCGCAGGCAGAGGACTGTCGTAGTCACGGGAGTGCGAGCGGTTCCAGGTGTAGCGCCCAAAGACGAAGTGCTTTTCGCTGAAGCGGTGATCCAGCCGGATCGTCCAGTACGTGTTGGGATCGAAGGGCCTGAGCAGTTGGAGGCGGTGGTTGAGCGCCCGGAAGGTCTCCGGGTCCGGCTGATTGGGCAGCGGGTAGAAGCGTTCCTGAATCTTGAGCGCAACCTGGTTCAGGCGCGAGGAGGGAATGCGGTTGCCCGGGAAGGGCGCGTTGTTGGCGAACGGGTCGCGGATAGCTGCGGTTTCGCGGCTGAAATCGCCCGCGCGCCAGGATGGGATGGGCACCGTGGCGTTCAGGTTCGAAAGCGTCTGTGAGCCACGGCTGGTTTCGAACGTGTAGAAGAAGAAGCTGCGGTTGTGACCATCGTAGAGCCTGGGCAGCAGGATCGGCCCGCCGACGGAGCCGCCGGGGTTATGACGTACGCCCGTGGCACGCTGCGCCGCGAAAGGATTGCGCGCGCGGAACCAGGGCGTGACGTAGTAATCGAAGAGCGAGCCGCGCCATTCGTTCGAGCCGCTCTTGGAGATGATCGTGACCTGGCCGATGCCGCCGTACTCGGCCGTGTTGTTGGCCATGTCCACGCGCACCTCGGCGAACGATTCGATGGCGGAGACCAACGGCGAGATCTGCGTGCCATCGTACTGATTCGAGTGCGTGATGCCATCAATGGAAGAGTCCGACTGGTTGGCGCGCGAGCCCGCGAAGCGCCGCGTGGCCGAGTCCGCACCCGCCTGCACCACGCCGGGCGACAGACCGATGAAGTTCCACAGCGAGCGGGTGTTCAGCGGGAGACTGACCAGGTAACGCTCCGACTTGGAATCCCAGATGCGCGCCGTCTCGGTCTCGATCAGCGCGGCGCCCGCCGTCACCTCGATGCGGGCCTCCACCGTGCCGACTTCCAATTGCGCGTCCAGCCGGCGGATCTCGAGGGCAGAAATCCGAACTTCCCTGGCCACATACTCCTTGAACCCCGGCGCGGTGATGCGTACGGTGTACGTGCCCTCGCGCAGTTGCGCCAGCGTGTAATTGCCGACTTCGTTGGCGTGGGCGGTGTAGCGGTATCCGGTTGCCTGTTCGACGGCTTCCACCGCGGCGCCCGGCAAAGCCGCGCCGGTCTGATCGCTGACAGTCCCAGTGATTGTGGCGAAGGTGGTCTGCGCCAGAACAGGCAATGCCGCCGCCGAAAGCCACAACATTCCCAGCGCTGCAATCCCTTTCATTGTTTGTCCCCTTTTGGAACGCCGTAGAACCCCTGAGCCGGCGCCCCGTTTACGAACATAGCAAAGGCCGCTCGCACGGGCAAGCTTCGGGGTGCAACCCGGGTGCGGCTGCCGGAGACCGGCGACGCCGGCCAGCCAACGCCCAGCGGGAACCCGAGCGAAGAGACGCCCGACCGACCGGGACGCGCCAGGTCTGGCCGCCGCCCTGGCACCCGGGACGCCGCAAGAGTCTCGGCGAGGCAGGCGCGGCCCAGCAAGACTTGACGGCCGGCGCGGGGCTGGGTTAGAGTCGAAGTTTTGCCAGGGAGTTCAGGAGCAGCGATTTCGGTGCCACAGTGCTAGTTGGCCTGTCCGGATTCAGCAGCCTGGTGGTGGCCGCCCTGCTGCTGGCGGCGGGTTGCACGGCTGTGCGCGTCGGCCAGCCGGTGAACAGTTTCGTGCCTCCAGCGGCGAGGCCGACCCCGCTGCTTCCCCCACCGGAACCAGCGGTCACGGCTGCCGCGGACCTGCGCGTCCAGCTGGCCCGTGCGCCGCGGCCGCCGGTCGCCGATCCCTCGCTCTCGGGACCGGCATGGGTGAATACGTTATTTCGCCAGGCGGACTGGCACATGCAGTTGGGGCGCCGCGCCCTCGCCGAAGGCGACGCGGATCGCGCCCGTCGCGAGTTCAACCGCGCCCTCGACGTGCTGCTTGCGCCGCGCGAGAGCGCCGGCCCTGCCGTGGAAAGCCGCATTCGGAGCAAGATCGAGGAACTGATCGAAGCCATCTACTCCTACGATGTCGAGTCGCTGGGCGCCGGCGCTCCGGAACCGGAGGGGGCAGCGCCGGAAAGGGCGCCCCTGGACGAGATTCCGCGGCTGACCTTCCCCATCGACCCCGCTTTCAAGAATCAGATCCACGAGGAACTACGCGTCACCTGTTCGCAACTGCCACTGGAAGCGCCGGACCCGGTGCTGGCCTACATCCGTTACTTCTCGAGCGGAAAGGGCCGCCGGATCCTGATCCACGGGTTGCAGCGTGCGGGCCGCTACCGGCCGATGATCCAGCGGATCCTGGACGAGGAGGGGTTGCCGCAAGAGCTGATCCACGTGGCCCAGGCCGAGTCCGGCTTCTCTCCGCGCGCGATTTCGCGGCGGCGCGCGACCGGCATGTGGCAGTTCATCAAGTCCCGGGGGCGCGAATACGGCTTGCAACAGACCCCGTACACGGATGATCGCCTGGATCCGGAAAAGGCCACCCGGGCCGCAGCCCGCCACCTGCGCGATCTCTACCAGCAGTTCGGTGACTGGTACCTTGCGCTCGCGGCCTACAACGCGGGGCCGGTTGCGGTGCAGAGAGCCGTGGAACGTACCGGGTACGCCGATTTCTGGGAGCTTCACAAGCGCAACGTGCTGCCGCGCGAGACCAGCCATTACGTGCCGATCAT
>JANXAE010000161.1 GCA_025062235.1 Bryobacteraceae bacterium | reverse complement strand
CGATCGCCTTGCGCTCGCCGCAGGCCTCGATGCAGGTCTTCTTGCACTTGCCGCTCTTGAACTCGATGCAGGTCTCGGGATCAATGAGAACCACCTGGGGCACGGCCTGCGGGAAGGGAATGTAGATCGGCTTGCGCTTGCCCAGCCCCTGGTTGAACTCGTCGTCGAACTTGGGTTGCTTGTAGACGCAGGCCTCGATGCACTCCAGGCAGCCCACGCAGAGGTCCTCGATGACGTAGCGGGGCTTGCGGCGGACCTGAACCTTGAAATCGCCCACGTAGCCTTCCACCCCGATGACCTCCGAGTAGGTCCACAGGGTGATGTTGGGGTGGGAGCGGACGGCGGTCATCTTGGGTGTGAGGATGCAGGCCGCACAGTCGAGCGTCGGGAAGGTCTTGTCGAACATCGCCATGTGGCCGCCGATGGTGGGCTCGCGCTCGACCAGATAGACTTTCTTGCCCGCGTTGGCCAGCGTGAGAGCGGCATGGATGCCGGCGATGCCGCCCCCCACAACCAGCACGGATTGCTTGATGGGGATGGTGCGGCGCTCCAGTGGCTGGTTCCAGACCACGCGTTGGACCGCCGCGCGCACCAGATCGCGCGCCTTTGCCGTCGCCGCCTCGCCGGAATGCACCCATGAGTCGTGCTCGCGGATGTTGACCATATGGCAGAGGTAGGGATTCAGCCCCGCCTCCTCGCAGGCCTTGCGAAAGGTGTGCTCGTGCAAGTGCGGCGAACAGGCCGCCACCACCACCCGGTTCAGGCCGTGTTCCGCCACGTCGGCCTTGATCAGCTCCTGGCCAGGATCCGAACACATGTACTTGTAGTCTCTGGCCACGACCACGCCGGGGAGGGTGGCCGCATAGTCCCGCACCGCAACCACGTTCACCGTCCCGGCGATGTTGGTGCCGCAATGGCAGATGTACACTCCGATGCGAGCGCTCCCTTGCGTCACGGTTGGGTCGCCTCCTCGACCAGCTCGACGATCTCCTTGATGACCAGCTTGTCCTCCAGGCCGGCGGTCTTGCGCGCGTCCTGGAACATCACCCAATCCTTGGGGCAAGCCACCACCAGCATCGTGGCGCCCGTGGCCGCGGCTTCACGGACCCGGCTCTCGGCTGGCCGTTCCTGGATCCCTGCCACGTCCTCCATCCAAATCCGCCCGCCGCCCGCGCCGCAGCAGTACGAGCGGCTGCCGTGCCGCGGCATCTCCACCAGCTCGAGGCCCAGCGCATGCAGGATCCGCCGCGGCGCCTCGTAAATGCCGTTGTAGCGGCCCAGGTAGCAGGGATCGTGGTAGGTCACCTTGCCGTTCAGCCGTTTGACCGGCGACAGCCGGTTCGTGCGGATCAGCTCCCAGAGCAGCTCGGTGTGGTGTACGACCTGGGGACGCCCGTTCGACCAGCGGTATTCATGCCGCAACGCGTGCAGGCTGTGCGGATCCGTGGTGACGATCTTCTCGAAGCGCGCCTTTCCGAAGGCGGCCAGGTTCTTCTCCATCAGCGATTCGAAGAGCCCCTCTTCGCCCGCCCGGCGGGCGTCGTTGCCAGAGTTCTGTTCGGCCTCGTAGAGAATCCCGAAGTCCACGCCCGCGCGCGCCAGCAGACGAGCCGCGGCGCGCGTGATCGGTTGCAGCCGCGGATCGTAGGCAGCGTAATCGCCGGTGAACCATAGCCAGGCGACCTGCTCCTTGCGCGCGTCCTTGATCTTGAAGTCCAGGCCTTGGGCCCAGCGGGCGCGGTTGCGCGCCGACTGTCCGAAGCTGTTTCCGTATCGGGAGAGATTGGTAAGCGCTTCTTGCAGGTGCGCCTCCAGTTCGCCCTCCGCCATCAGCTTGCGCCGCAATTCGATCAACACGGGAACATGTTCGTTGCCCACCGGACAGCGCGCGATGCAGGCCAGGCACGTCATGCAGGCCCAGACCTCCTCGGGCTTCACCTTCTCGCGCAGCAGGGCATGGCCGTTGCCCCCGGGGGCCAGCGAAGCCATGATCAGCTCCTTGACGTGGTGCATCAGCATCTTCGGCG
Source organism: Bryobacteraceae bacterium (assembly GCA_025062235.1). Taxonomy (GTDB): domain Bacteria; phylum Acidobacteriota; class Terriglobia; order Bryobacterales; family Bryobacteraceae; genus DTHT01. The sequence continues at coordinate 3,195 of JANXAE010000161.1, read as the reverse complement.
ACAGCGGGTAGCCGCTGTTCAGAGCCGGGCAGGCGCGGTCGCAGCGACCGCACTCGGCGCATGCCAGGCCGCTGAACAGTTGCCGCCAGGTGAATTCCTCCAGGCGGGACGCGCCTTCGGAGGCCGCCGGCATGGGCGGCTCCAGCGCTCCGAACAGCACGCCGAAGGGGGACGCCAACAGATGCAGATGCTTGGAATAGGGCAGGTAAACGAGGAAGCCGAGCACGGTCACCATGTGGACCCACCACATGGCGGTGACCACCCCGCTCGCCGCCGTGCCTCCGATCCCGGCTGCGGCCAGCGGGACCGCCACGGCGGAGGCGACCGGCCGCCATCCGTGGGCTTCGCCGGAAAGCACCGCCGCGCCCGCCCCCAGCAGAGAGCTGAGCAGCACCACGGAGATCAGCCCCAGGATGATGCCGGCATCCCGCGACTGCTCGAGGCGGTCCGGCCGCAGGATGTAGCGCCGATAGGCGGCCACTGCCAGGGCTGCCAGGCCGATGACCCCGAAGATTTCCAGTGCCAGCGCCATCGCATACGCCTGATCGGCGTAGGGCACCGCCAGCCACGGCAACAGGCCTCGCGCCAGGTTCCAGAAGAAACCGGTGGCGTAGAATACGAAGGCCCAGAAGATCAGCAGGTGCGCGACGCCGATCAGCGGCTCCTCGAGCAGCTTGCGCTGGGCGAGCACCTCGATCACGAAGCGGCGGATCCGCTCCGGCCACCGGTCCCAACGGGGCTCGGGACGGGCGCGCGCCAGCACGCGCAGGTAGGCGGCCACGCGCCAACCGAACAGGCCGAACGCCGCCAGCGTGATCAGCCACAGGATAGCGCGCGCCGGAACGCCCAGAACCAGACCAGCCGCGGGATCCGTCATGGCCGTCAGCCTTTCCGGGCCCGCACGGCCTCGGTGAGGGCCGGCACGAGCTCCAGAGCGTCAGCCACCACGCCGTAATGCGCCACGTTGAAGATCGGCGCCTGCGGGTCCGTGTTCACGGCCACGATCAGGCCGGAGTTCTTCATGCCTTCGACGTGCTCCGGCGCGCCGCTGATGCCCAGGGCCAGATAGAGCTTCGGCTTCACGGTGAGTCCGGATTTGCCGATCTGTCGCGACAACGGCAACCAGCCTTGGTCCACCACCGGGCGCGATCCGCACAGCTCGCCGCCCAGGGCCCGAGCCAGCTCCTCGGCCAGTTCCATGTTGTCCTTGCTCTGAATTCCGCGGCCCACGGCCACCAGGATGTCCTCGCGCGTCAGGTCCACTTCGCCGGCTTCGGGCTCGATGTAACGCTTCAGGCGCACGCGGGCTTCCGAGGGCAGGCTGACCTGCACCTGTTCGACCGCCGGCTTGCGGTCCGAGCGGCCTTGGTCCGCAGGACGGGCGCCGGGCCACAGCCCGATGATGGCGGGTTGCTTGCTGAACCGCACGCGCGTTTCGACCTTGCCGCCGTACAGCACGCACCGCGCCTCGAGAGTCCCGTCGGTGGCTTTCAGGTCAATGGCGAAGTTCACGGCCGGCGCGTCCAGCAGCGCCCCGAGCAGCGTGCTGACACCCATGGCCGTGTTGGTCACCGGGATCAGGATCGCGCGGGGCTGTCGCTGGCGCGCCAGCTCCGCCAACGCCGCTGCGTGGGTCTCGGGGACAGGTTCGGCCAGGGCGGGATGGTCCGCGCACAGCACGCTGTCGGCGCAGCCCAGTTGCTCAGCCAGCGCAGCGCACTGGTGGCCAGGCAGGACGGCCTCCAGCGTGGCCTTTGACGTGTCCGCTACCTCGCGCCCCAAGGCCAGGGCCTCGAAACTGATATCGGTGATTTGACCCTGCCATTGCTCGACGACCACCCAAATGCTTGCTGCCACGGCGCACCTCCTTCAGAGCAATCCTCGCTCGGCCAGCAGATCGCAGAGCTTGCCGGCAACCTCCTCGGGCGAGCCTTCCAGCATCGCGGCGCGCCCGGCGACCTCGGGTTTGGACATCGCGAGCACCTCGATGCCTTCCAGGGCTGCCGGCGTGGGCTGGGGAACCTCGCACTCCTCGATCTTGACGCTTTTCATGGCCGCGCGAACCTTGGCCACCGGCACATAACGCGGAGGCTTTTCGGCGGACTGCACGCCCAGCACCGCGGGCAGGGCGATCTGGAACTCCCCGCGGTAGCCGGCCTGGAACTCTTTCACCACGGAAGCCTTGCCGTCGGCGATTTCCGTTACGGCGGTGACGACGCCGATGTAGGGCAAGCCCAAGTGGTGCGCCACGAGCGGCGCCACCAGGCCGTCGAGATCCTCGATCGCTTGGGTGCCGGTCAGGATGAGATTCACCGGCAACAGGCCCGGCGTGGCCTGCAACGCCGCCGCGCACGAGCGGGCTAGCGCCGCCACCCCGAGCCCCGTCTTGATCCCGCGCAGCCGGATCACTCTGTCGGCTCCCTTGGCTGCCGCGGTGTACAGCAGATCGCCCACTTCGGGCGCGTCCGGCACCACGACCGTGACCTTCCCGCCGTAGCGTTCCTTCAGTAGCAACGCCTCTTCGAGAGCATGGTCATCGGATTCGCTTGCGATGAGGCGCAGGGCTTCACGGTCGAGCGACTTGCCGTCGGGCGCGATCTCCAGTTCCTCGACCACATCCGGCACCATCCGCATCAACACCAGCAAGTTCATGGTTCACGCCTCCATGGCTTCCGCCAGCATCTCGGTCACGTCACGCACGACCATTTTCTGGTCGTAACCCAGAACCTTGAGAGCGTCCTCGAATCGCGAAATCTCGTACGGGCAGGAGACGACCAGCACGTCGGCGCCGGTGGCGATGGCCTCCTTGACGCGCCGCTCGGAGAGCCGTTCGTAGCCCTTGGCCTTGTAGTAGGTGTCCAGCCACATGCCGCCGCCGCCACCGCCGCAGCAGATCGAGTTCACCCGATTGTGCGTCATCTCGACCAGCTTGACGCCCGGGATGGCGCGCAGCAGCGCGCGCGGTTCTTCGTAAAAACCGTTGTGCCTCCCGAGGCAGCAGGCGTCGTGGTAGGTCACGGTGTAGGAGAGCTTGCGCGTGAGCAGGGGGCGCAATTGGTCGAGATAGCGGGCCAGGAAGGGCGTGGTCTGCTCCACCGGGTAGCGGAACCCCCGTTCCGGATATTGATAGAGGAACGCATCATAGGCGTGGGCGCCCGAGGTCACGATGCGGTGGAACTTGTACTTGGCGAAGAC
>JANXAE010000160.1 GCA_025062235.1 Bryobacteraceae bacterium | reverse complement strand
TTTCTACGGCGACATGAAGGATGTCCCACTGCCCGTCAAGCAGCGTACGGTAGAGCGCTGGTTCAACACGGAGGCCGGCTTCGAGCGGAATTCGGCGAGGCAGCCCCTGTACAACTACCGTTCCCTGAGCTTGCGCTTCGGTTGCGTTCGGGGCGACGGCATCAACCAGATGAATCTCTCCCTCCTCAAGAACGCCACCTTGTGGGAACGAGCCCGGCTGCAATTCCGTTTCGAGGCCATCAATGCCCTGAATCACGCCATGTTCCGCACGCCCAACACCAGCGTTACCTCCTCGGCCTTCGGTCGCGTGACCGGAGAGAAAGGCAGTCAGCGCGTGCTCCAGCTGGGCTTGAAGGTGCTATTCTGATTCACGCGGCGCCCCGGTCCGCACCGCGCCCAGCAGGACCGGGGTTGCCCGGCTCAACGTACGAATTCCACCGTCAGGCGGCGCGGGATCAAGCCTGCTTCCCAGCCGAGATCGAGGAACTTTTGCGCCGCCTGCGCCCCTGTCTCTCCCACATCCAGCGTGTAGTCGTTGACGTACATGCTCACGAATTTCTCCGCCAGCCGCATGTCCATGTCGCGTGCGAACTGCATCGCGTAGTTGAGGGCCTCTTCGTGATGCTCGAAAGCGTAGAGGATGCTTTCCCTGAGCAGCCGGCAGCATTCAGCCTGGATCTGCGCCGGCAGCGATCGCAACAGGGCGGTTGCACCCAGGGGCAAGGGCAGCCCGTAGCGCTGCTTCCACCACGTTCCCAGGTCCAGAACGCGGTGGAAGCCGCCGCTCGCGTATGTCAACTGGGCCTCGTGGATGAGCAGAGCCGCGTCCGCAACGCGCTCGCGCAAGGCGTCCAGGACCTTGTCGAACGGGACGACGAGCTCCTGGAAATCCGGCTCGAACAGCTTCAGGGCGAGCCACGAGCTCGTCAGCCTGCCCGGCACGGCGATGCGCTTGCCACGGACTTCCTGGGGCGACAGCGGCGACATCGAGACCAGCAGGGGGCCATAGCCGTCGCCCATGCTCGAGCCGCTGGCCATCAGCACGTACCGGTCCGCCACGTACGGCCAGGCATGATAGGAGATCGCCGTCATGTCGTAGGCGCCCTCGCCGGCGCGGGCGTTGAGCGTTTCGATGTCCGCCAGCACGTGCGTGAAGCTCACCAGCGCGGAGCGGATCTTGCGCGTGGCCAGCGCGTAGAACATGTAGGCGTCATCGGAGTCGGGAGTGTGTGCGCATGTCAAGCAGACACTGGAAGGCGCCGCCATGGAACAATCTGATCCCCACAATATAGCAGGCGGCGCGGTGCGCGGGCTTCTCAGGCGCGATTCAATTCCTCGGCCAGCCGGAGGAGAGCGGCTTCGAAGCGCGCCACCTCGGCCTCGACCTCCTCAGCGAAACTCCGCGCATGCTCGAGCCGGCGCTCGCGGGCCAGCATTTCCAGCCGGCGCGCCGCTTCGAAGGCGACGCCAGCCCCAAGGTTGCCGACGCAACCTTTCAGCGTATGGGCGGCGCGAGCCAGGCCGTCCAGGTCACTCCGCTCGAGCGCGCGACGGATTTCACCCAGCAGCTGCTCCCGCTGCTCGCCGAACATCGAGGCCAGCTCTCGCAGGAATTCGGCGTCGCCGCCGATGCGATCGAGCAACGCGCCCTCGTCGAGAATCCTTTCCGAAGGGGTCCTCTCCACGGCTCTCCTGCCCGACTTATCGGACGCCGCCGCCGGCAGTTGAACCGTCACCCTGTCGGTCAAGCGCGATGCTCGATCAGGAAGCGGAGCTGCTCGAGCAGGTTCTTCAGTTCGCGAATCTGCTTTTCGATGGAAAGGACCTTCCAGATGACGGCCGCCATGATCGCGTAGAAAATCACGGCTTGCACGGCGGTCATTGCCAGACCGATCATTTCGGTGGGCGCCATTGTTCCTCGCTTCCGGTACGAACCTCCGGCGCCACGAGGCGCCGATGTCGGCATTATCCCGCAGCGGGCCGGGCAACTTTCAGCCGGCGCCACGCTCTCCCGGTCGCGAACTTCCCTCGGGCGAGCGGTCCAAGACATGCGCGACTACGCGGCATGCGGTTTTGCCGCGCCCGGGACAACAGCCACGATCCCCGGGGCACCGGCCGCGCCCCCCACATCTTGGACAGCGACAGCGGGCGCTGCGCGCTCCGGGCCTTCGCTCGCAGAACCGTTCCGCGCTCACACTCCGTGACCGGCAGCGGCCCGAGGCGATGGTCGCGAGGGGGAAGGCCACGCTCGGCGCAGCGGCTGGCCCGTACGCGGCATGAACGCCGGAGCACAGTGGCCGCCTCGAGCAGGGACCGTTCTAGCGGCCGCTCTGTCCTTCTTCCTCGGGTTCGCGGCCCTCGCGGATGCGCTTGAGTCGTTCCTCGCGCCGTTTGGCGCGCTCGGCAGCCCGCTTCACCAGCTCGGAGCCCACCAGCTCGAGCATGGCTTGTTCGGCCCCGTCGCCCTGCCGCGGCCCCAGCCGTACGATGCGGCAGTAACCGCCCTGCCGCTGGCCGAAGCGCGCGCCCAGAGTGTCGAAGAGCTTCTTCACGGCTGCTGGGGTCTTCAGAAAAGCTGCCGCTTGGCGCCGGGCGTGCAGGGTATCGCGCTTGGCCAGGGTGATCATCTTCTCCACCAGCGGCTTGGCAGCCTTGGCCTTGGTCACGGTCGTGATGACACGCTCCTTTTCGATGACGCTGGTGACCAGGTTTCGCAGCAACATGTAGCGGGCGTCAATCGGGCGTCCCAGCTTGTAACCGGCTCGCTTGTGTCGCACGACGTCCTCCCTACTGGCTGGCGCCGGCTTCCGGCGACCCGCCGCTGTCCGCCCCTGCGGTGGCCAGGGGCGAGGCTTCGCGCGCCGGCTCGGGCGCCGAGGCTGGCATGATCAGGCGGCCTTGCGCGTCGAACTTCATGCCGAACGACAGGCCGAAACTGCGCAGGACTTCCTTGAGTTCGTTCAGCGACTTGCGTCCGAAGTTCTTGGTGCGCAGCATCTCGGCCTCGGTCTTCTGCACCAAGTCGCGGATGGTCTGGATGTTGGCGTTCTTCAGGCAGTTGTAGGATCGCACGCTCAGTTCGAGCTCGTCCACCGAGCGGTTCAGGATCTCTTCCATCCGGTCCACGGCGCGCTCGGCGGGCTCCTCGGCCGCCTCGGGGAGCTCTTCGAAGTTGATGAAGATCGTCATGTGGTCCTTGAGGAGCTTGGCCGCCTGCCCGATGGCGTCCTGCGGGGAGATCGCGCCGTTGGTCCAGACTTCAAGGGTGAGCTTGTCGTAGTCGGTCATCTGCCCGAGACGCGCGTTCTCGACGTAGAAGTTGACCTTGCGCACGGGCGAGTGCACGGAATCAATGGGGATGAAACCGAGCGGCAGGTCCTCGTCGAAGTTGCGCTCGGCGCTGACGTAGCCCCGGCCCCGCTTGATGCGCATTTCCACTTCGAGCCGTCCGCCATCGCTGACCGTGGCGATGTGGATGTTGCGGTCGAGCACTTCCACGTCGGCGTCGGTCTCGATGTGTCCGCTCAGCACCTCGCCCGGCTGGTCTACGCGGATGCGCGCCGTGCGCACGCCCTCGCCCGTCATCTTGAGCGGTACCTGCTTCAGATTGAGGATGACGTCGGTGGCGTCCTCGACCACCCCGGGGATGGGGCTGAACTCGTGCTCGACGCCCGCGATGCGCACGGCCGTGATGGCGGCGCCCTCGATCGAGCTCAGCAGGATTCGCCGCAGGCTGTTGCCGATGGTCGTGCCCCAGCCACGTTCGAAGGGCTGGGCAGTGAACATGCCGTAGCGATCGGTGAGCGTCTCGGTGTTGGCTACCAGTCGCTTCGGTTTTTGAAAGCCCCTGTACATACCCTCGATTTCCTCCCGCCGGGCGTCGCGGCGCCCGGCTGCTCCCGGCTCACTTCGAGTACAGCTCGACGATGAGCCGCTCGTTGACCTGCACCTGCATGAGATCCTCGCGCGTGGGCAGGGCGATGACCCGCCCGCGCATGGCCTCGCGATCCACCTCGAGCCAGTTGGGCGCAGGCGCGTGCGCCGTGGCGTCGCGCGCCGCCAGGATCGCCGGGTTGTTGCGGCTCTTCTCGTGCACCTCAATGACGTCGTTGACGCGCGTCAGATAGGACGGGATGTTCACACGCCGTCCGTTGACCGTGATGTGCCCGTGACGCACCAACTGCCGGCATTGCGCGTGGCTGGTGCCCAGGCCCATCCGGTAGACCACGTTGTCCAGACGCCGCTCGAGCAGGCTGAGCAGGTTCTCGCCCGTCGGGCCCTTCATGCGGGCCGCCTTCTCGAAAAGGTTGCGGAACTGCCGCTCCTGCAAGCCGTAAATCCTCTTCAGTTTCTGCTTCTCGCGGAGCTGCAGCCCGTAACCCACCAGCTTGGGCTTGCGCTCGCGCCCATGCTGGCCCGGCGGAAAGTTGCGCCTCTCGATGGCGCACTTCTCGCTGTGGCAGCGCTCGCCTTTGAGGAAAAGCTTTACTCCTTCGCGCCGGCAGAGCCGGCAGACCGGACCGATGTAACGCGCCAAAGTCCTACCTCCTCAGATTCAACCGGCCGGTGCAGTTTACGGCCCCCCTGGGCCTTCTTCCTGCTTTGCCGTCCTTCCTTGCCAACTCACACCCTGCGCCGCTTGGGCGGCCGGCAACCGTTGTGCGGAATGGGCGTGACGTCCTTGATGGCCTTGATCTCCAAGCCCGCCGTGGCCAGCGTGCGGATCGCCGATTCACGCCCGGCGCCCGGCCCGCTGACGCGGACCTCGACCTGCCTCATGCCCGCTTCCTTGGCCTTGGTAGCCGCCGCCAGCGCCGCCTGCTGGGCCGCATACGGCGTGCCCTTGCGAGAACCCCGGAAACCCAGCGCCCCGGCACTGGCCCAGCAAACCGTGTTGCCCGCCGGGTCGGTCACCGTGACGATGGTGTTGTTGAACGTGGCCTGGATGTGCACGATGCCCACCGGCACGTTCTTCTTCTCGCGCTTCTTGAACGTCTTCTTCTTGCCCGCCTTCGCTGCCGTCTTGGCCATGTTTCCTCAACCCGGATGCGATCAGCCTTTGCCCGCCCGCTTCTTGTTGGCGATGGTACCGCGCCGCGGCCCCTTGCGCGTGCGCGCGTTGGTGTGCGTGCGCTGACCGCGCACGGGCAAGCCGCGCCGGTGCCGGATGCCGCGGTAGCACCCCATCTCGATCAACCGCTTGATGTTCATCGAGACTACCATGCG
>JANXAE010000015.1 GCA_025062235.1 Bryobacteraceae bacterium | reverse complement strand
GGGCGCGTCGCCCCCCGAGGTGAGCACCGCGATTCGTTTCATCGTGGAACCGTCAACGGCCAGGTCTGTCCCGCTGTAAGCCCGCCGTCCACGTACAGGACCTGGCCGGTCATGTAGTCGCTGGCCGCGCTGGCAAGGAACAACGCCACGCCGATCACATCCTCCGGCGCGCCGACGCGCCCTGCCGGAACGCGCTCGACGACCCACTGCCGGATGGCTTCCTGCTCCCACAACATGCGGTTCAGATCGGTGCGGATGAAGCCCGGCGCGATGGCGTTCACCTGGATGTTGTGGCGCGCCCATTCCACCGCCAGGGCCCGCGTCATCGCGGCAATGGCCCCCTTGGTCGCGCCGTACGGCGCCATCCCCGCAAGGCTGAAGTGCGTGTGGAGGCTGGCCACGTTGATGATTTTTCCCCGGCCCTCGGCGATCATCGCGCGACCGCAGGCCTGCGCCATCAGGTAATTGCCGCGCAGATTGATCGCGAGCAGCTCGTCCAGCTTCTCCTCCGGATAGGTCTCCGCCGCGTGGCGATAGTTGATCCCGGCCACGTTGAACAGTACATCGATCCTGCCGTGCCGCTCGAGGATTCTCTCCACGCAGCGGCGGATCTGGCCGGAGTCCCGGATGTCGCAAACCTCGTACTCCAATCCGGTCGCCGCCAGCGTGTCCCGGTTGCGCGCGCTCACCACGACGCGAGCGCCGGCTTCATGGAACGCGCGCGCAATGGCCAGGCCGATGCCGCGCGACCCCCCGCTCACGTGCACCACCTTGTCGCGGACCGAGAACAGTTCCTGCATCGAGGCTTTCCGGCAAGCGGACCATTATAGCCCTTGCGGGGAAGAGCAACGCTGCCCCCGTGTTAGCATGAATGCGATGCTGACCCGGTTCCGGAACTTCCAAGCCGGGCCCGACTTGCTCGGCCGCACCTGGCGCGTCGAGTTCCTCTGGCTCCAGAACGCCATTGCCATCCGGCGCAGCGACACGGTGGACGTCAAGTTCGCGCTGAGCTCGGGCGAGGAGAAGCGCGCGATCGTCATTGCCCTGCCCCATCCCTTGCTGCTCGAGCTTAGCCAGCGGGCCGGCCGTCCCATCACCGATCCCTGGTGTGCCCGGCTGGCCGCCACCTATCTGAAACACGTCATTGAGACGGGCGAGGACTTCGAGAAACCGATCGTCACAGCCCGCAAGGAAGTACTGGAAGCCCTGCTTTCGCTCGCCCCAGCCTGATTGTTCACCCGCCTACCCCCTCAGCACGGCCGCAGCCGCGTCCTGCCAACCGGAATTCCGCCGAGCGCAGCCTGAGCCAGGGGGAAAGACGCGCCCGCGCGCCCGGCGGAAAGCCTAGGGATGCAAGAAGCGGCGGCAAGAGCTCAGGTGTATCGCCGCAGGGCCCAGGCGCATTCTGACGGCGCGGACTGCCGTATCCTCAGGCCCCAGGCCGCGCCTCGCATCGCGCTGCGCAAACTGGTCCGCCAGGCCATCGCTGCCAGCGCGAACGGAGGCCCAGCACGAACGACTCCCGGGCCTGCCGGCCCGGGCGAACCAGTTCGAAGAACGGCCGCAACGCTCTTGGCGCCACGCGTGCATGACCGAAGCGAATCCCGACCTTCCTCCAACCAGGGTGCAGCGGCACGCCGGCGCGCGGCCGTTATCTCGAGAGCCCCGCATTTGACAGCCGCCGGTCGCCGCGATATAAGGGTGTGGCAGTATCACGCTCAATTGCATAAAAATGCAACGGTCGTGGAGGCCCCATGGTTCACGTGGACAACTACGCCCTCGCCGTGCTGCTGTGCGTCCTTACCATGATCTGCTGGGGATCGTGGGCCAACACTCAGAAACTGGTTGCACGCGCCTGGCGGTTCGAGCTCTACTACTGGGATTTCGTCACCGGTCTGTTGCTGCTGTCGGCGATCTCGGCTGCCACGCTGGGTAGCTTCGGCCCGCTCGGCCGGCCCTTCATGGAGGACCTGCGAAATGCTAGCGCCGGAAGCATCTTCTACGCGCTGCTGGGTGGCGCGGTGTGGAATCTAGGCAACCTGCTGCTGGTCGCTGCCATCGCGGTGGCGGGCATGGCGGTAGGCTTCCCCATCGGGGGTGGCATCGCCTGGGTGTTGGGCATCCTCTTCAACTACGTCCTGATGCTCCTGGGCAAAGGAGCGCCCCAGAAGAAGCCCCTCGTCCTTTTTGCCGGCGTCGCCGTGATCGTAGCGGCGATTCTGCTCAGCATGGCCGCTTACCGGCGCCTGGCCGGCGCCGTCAAGAAGACCAGCGCACAAGGCATCCTGCTCTCGATAGGGGCCGGGTTGCTGATCGCGTTCTTCTACGGGCTGGTCGTCAAGGCCATTGATCCGCTGTTCGTCTCCGGCGGCACGGGAGATCTGATGCCGCTGACGGCCGCCTTTTTCTTCGCGCTCGGCGCGTTCCTCACCACGTTCCTGTTCAACCCCTTTTTCATGCGCAGGCCAGTGGAGGGGCCGCCCGTTCGGATGGCGCAGTACTGGCGTGGCGATGCCAGGACGCATCTGGTGGGGCTGGCCGGAGGCGCGATCTGGGGTCTGGGTTTGACCTCGAGCTTCCTGGCCGTCGGCGCGGCGGGCCCAGCCGTGTCGTACGCGCTGAGCAACGCCGCGCCAGTGGTCGCCATTCTGTGGGGTGTTCTCGTCTGGAAAGAATTCGCCCAGGCGCCCGGCGGGACGAACCGCTTGCTGGCCTGGATGTTCTCCTGTTACCTGGCGGGCCTGGCGTTGATCACATACTCGAACGCCTGAGAGGAGGGCTTTTTGCATTTTTATGCAAGCCTAATTCGTTCTTGCCCCGCCCTGCCCTGCCGTGCTAGCATGCTGCCGTGAGCGGGTGCGGCGGCGCCTCCGCGCCGAGCGATCTGCGGCCCGCTCCGGGAGGTGGAACATGTACGGTCCGCTTCGCAGTTCTCCCGCCGTCGTGGTCGGCGTCCTGCTGGCCTTCCCCGCAGCCGCGCAGGTCAACACCGCGACGGTGTTCGGTGCGGTCACGGATCCGACCGGCGCTTCGGTGGCGCACGCCCAAATCGCCGCCACCAACCAGCAGACCGGCGGCGTCTGGAACACCGTGGCCGACGCCGCCGGCGAGTTCACTCTCACCTTCCTGCCGCCCGGACGTTACACCGTCGTGGTCCGCGCGCCGGGTTTCAAGGAAAAGCGCACCACCGACCTCGAGCTGGTGGCAGGCCAGCGCCTGCGCTTGCGCTTCGCTTTGGAGCTGGGCGAACTTGCCGAGAGCGTCACCGTCTCGGCGGAGACCCCGGTCGTCAACACGGCCAGCGCACAGCAGGATCACCTGGTCGCGAGCCTGCGCATCCAAGAGCTGCCGACCCTGAACCGCGACTGGACCGTGCTGCTGCAACTGGGCGCGGGACTGGTGGTCAGCAACAACGCGGTGGCGATGAACGGGCTGCCCCCGGATGGATTCCGCTTCACTGTGGACGGCGCCAATGCCAGTGGCAGCGGCGAATCGGAAACGCTCACCTCGCTCGGCTACATCAAGGCCGTCAGCCTCGAAGCCATCCACGAAGTTTCCGTGGTCAGCGGCATCGCCCCCGCCGAGACCGGGCCCACCATGTCCGGCAACGTCAACGTGATCACCAAGAGCGGTACCAACGAGTTCCATGGATCGTTGTTCGAGAACAATCGAGTGGAAAACGTCGCCGCCCGCAATCAGTTCCTGACCTCTCGCGCACCGCTCACCTTCAACCAGTTCGGCGGCTCCCTCGGCGGTCCCATCTTGCGCAACAAGCTGTTCTTCTTCGGCGTCTACGAAGGATATCGCTCGCGCGCCTTCGCGCTGGTGAGCGGCAACGTGCCCACCAAGGAATTCCGCGACATGGTCGTCGCCGCGGTTCCCGCCACCAGGGCCTTCTTCGACACCTTCCCCCTACCCAACACGCCCTACGCGCCCGGCGCCGTGACCGGTTTCTACCAGAGCGCTGCTTCCAGCAAGGAGGATAGCGATCACTACAGCGTGCGCGGCGACTACTACCTGACCGACACCGACCTGCTCGCCGTCCGTTTCACGCAGGACTGGCCTTTCCAGTTCACTCCGCGCGTTTCGCCCGCCAACCCGCGCACCTTCGATGTCAAGACCAAGAAGGGCGTTGTCAACTACACCCACTCCTCGGCCGCCTGGAGCGCCGAGACCCGCTACGGCTACAACCGGTTCGAACGCGTCCGTCTCGATCACATCTACTCGCTCGGGGTCAGCGCGATCGTCGGCAACCTGGGCTTCAGCAACTCCGGAGAGCTGATGGAGAACCTGGGAACCAACTTCAGCCTCGAAGAAGTGATCGCCATGCACCGCGGCCGACACTCCATCAAGTACGGCGCCCTTTACCAGAAGTACTCCTCGGGCCGCAACAACGAGACCGTGCCTGAGTTCCGCTTCGCCACCGTGGCCGATCTGCTCGCCAACCGTCCCACCCAGGTCACCATCAGCTTCGGCGTCCGTCCGTACACGCTCTACAACTGGGTGCTCGGCGGCTTCCTCCAGGACGACTTCCGGATAACCGGCCGCCTGATCCTCAATCTGGGCTTGCGCTACGATTACTTCTCCGTTCCCAAGGAGAAGAGCAAGCGCCTCTTCAACCGCACGGGACCTTTCGGCATCGGCCCATTCACCGATCCCGACAGCATCTGGGACGCCAACTACTTCGATTTCTCGCCCCGCTTCGGCTTCGCCTGGTCGGCCACTTCGAAGTGGATCGTGCGGGGCGGCTTCGGCAAGTTCACCAGCTCGCACAACCACTTCGGCGGCCCCGTGGAGCTGGTGCAGAATGCGCTGGATGAGCCGAACCGCGTAGTCTTCAGCCAATTGGAAGCCCAACGCTACGGCATCGTCTACCCGACCAGCAACGCGGCGGTCTTACCCCTGGTGAAGGGTGGCGGCGGGCCCATTTCCGGAACGGTGATTTCGCGCGACTTCCCGCAGCCCTACAGTCTGCAATGGACCCTGAGCGTGGCCCGGCAGATCACGCCTGAGATGTCCCTGGAAAGCGCTTACGTGGGCAACCACGCTGTGCACGCCAACATCGTGCGCAAGATCAACCAGGTGGACCGCATCACCGGCTTGCGACCGTTCCCCGAGTACTCGGAGTTCCGCTACTACGAAGCCAGCGAAAGCGTCCGCTACAACGCCTGGCAGAACACCTTCCGCCGCCGCTTCGCCTCCGGCCTTCAGATGGGCGCCGTCTACACCTGGGCCAATACCATTTCCTACACGAACGCAGCCAATCTCGGCCTCCCCAACCCGCCGCAGGACACCTGGAACACGCGCGCCGACAAAGGTCCCAGTCCTTTCGACATCCGGCACCACTTTCATACCGACTTCCTCTATGAACTGCCCCTGGCCCGGCTCTCCGGACGGCGCACGGGCCGGGCGCGCGGGCTGCTTGGCGGCTGGCAGGTCTCGGGGATCTTCACGGCCGAAACCGGTCCCGCCATCAACATCACGCAGAGCACCACTTACGAAAGCAGCCGGCCCGATTATCTGGGTGGGCCAGCTTACACGCCCGACCCCGAGCGCACGCTGCAGTACCTGAACCGCAGCGCTTTCGCGCTCGTGCCCATCGGAGGAGGCGGCGCGCCGATCCGCCCCGGCAACATCGGGCGCAACGCTCTCCGCGCCCCCGGCTACTGGAATCTGGACCTGGCGCTGGCGAAGAATTTCCACTTCCGGGAGCGCTGGCGGCTGCAGGTGCGAGGCGACCTGTTCAACGCGCTCAATCACACCAACTTCTCGGGGATCTCGACCAGCATCAACGCCGCCAACTTCGGGCGGTTCACGTCCACCCGGGGAGCCCGCCTGATCCAGTTCAACGCGCGGCTGAGTTTCTGACGGCCGGAATGGGCGGGCCGCTGGCCCCGGGCCGGGGCGCAGCGGGGCGGTCCCGGTGCGCGGGGCGACGGGGCGCGGGAGTTGCATAAATATGCAGTATCGAGTTATCGCTTGACCCGGGCCGGGACCCGTGGTAGAATCCCCCCTCACGGGCGCGCGCCAGCTTGCGATCGCGCTCGAAGGGTCCCGGAGGTTCGTTCCCATGAAACTGTGGCAGATCGTCGCCACCGCTTGCCTGTGCCTGGCGGCCTCCCGCATGGGGTTCGCGCAGGATACCCGCGGCCGCGTCCAGGGTGTCATCCTCGACCCGAGCGGCGGCGCTGTGGCCGGCGTCACCGTCACCCTCACCAATGACGCCACAGGCATTTCACTGACGCGCCAGACGACGGAATCCGGTCGTTACCTGTTCGATCGCGTGGATCCCGGCACGTACAGCCTCACCGTCAAGCATCCCGGCTTCAGTACCGTCATTCAGAAAAACGTGCACGTCCGCCAGCGGGACGACGTGACCGTGGACATCACCCTGCGCGTCGCCGACGTCGTGGAATCGGTCACCGTGCAGGCCGAAGCGCCGGTCGCCGTCCAGTTCAACACCGCCAGCCACACGCTCAGCGTGGAGGCCTCGCTGTTCCGCGAGCTGCCACTGGTCACCCGCAATCCCGCCACGCTGGCGGCGCTCGACCCTTCGGTCAACGGCGACTGGACGCGCAACGCCAACTACGACCACTACGCAGCCAACGCCTACGATCTCGGCGGGCGCACCATGGGGCGCAACGAGGTGCTCATAGACGGCTCCCCGCTGGCCAACTCGGCCAAGCTCGGCTACAACCCGCCCGTGGAGGCGGTGGACGAATACACTCTGCAAAAGAACGCCGTGGACGCCGAGTTCGGGCACAGCGCAGGCGGTGTCATCACCATCTCCATGAAATCGGGCACCAACGAGGTGCACGGCACCGCTTACTACTTCGGAGGCGATCCTGACTGGAACGCGGTCAGCAACCGCATCACCCGCCAGCATTCGCGCAACACCTTCTGGAACGGCGGCGCCACCCTCGGCATGCCCATCAAGAAGAACAAGCTTTTCTTGTTCAGCGCCTTCGAGCGCCAGAACGACGCTTCCTTTTCCGCCATGGCCTACACCCTGCCCACCGCGCTCGAACGCCAGGGTGACTTCTCGGCTTCCGTCTACACCGACGGCCGCCAGCGCGTCATCTACGACCCCCTCACCTCCCGCATCTCCGGCGGGCGCGTCGTGCGGGATCCCTTCCCCGGCAACCGCATCGCCCCCCAGCGCTGGGATCCCCTGGCTGCGAAGATCCTCAAGCACCTGTGGGAGCCGAACAACCCGGGCGATGACCTGACCGGGCTGAACAACTACAAATACGACTTTACCCGGACCTACCGCTATTACAACCTGTCCAACCGCGTGGACTGGCAGATCAATGATCGCTGGAAGGCGTTCGCCCGCGCCAGTATCTTCCGCACCAACCAGGACGCCAACGACTACACCAACGGAGCGGACGTCCTCAAGATGCGCCGCACTGAAGGCTCCATCCGTCACGGGACCAACTTCGCCGGCGACACGGTCTTCACCATCTCGCCGTCCAGCATCCTGACCGTTCGCGCCGCCTATTACAAGACCGAGGACAAGCGCTACTACCCCGAAATGGACATCGGCGAGCAGGGATGGAGCGACCTGTGGCCCAGCGGCTGGTGGAAGCCTTACGCGCAGGGCCGTCCTCTGCTTTACTTCCCCAACATCCAGGTGGCGCCCACCAGCGATACCTTCGGGGTTCGCAACTTCTGGTGGCAGGAACCGCTCGGCTACAGCGTCAGCGGTCTGCTGAACAGGTATCTGGCAGCCCACTCGCTGAAGTTCGGCGCCGAATCGCGCTTCAAGCGCGGCTGGGCCGCCCGCTTCGGAGGTCTGGCCAATCTGACCTTCAATTTCAACAACACTGCCGACACCACCGCCGGCGCCAACGTCCGCACGGGTCATCCCTGGGCCAGCTTCCTGCTGGGCGCTATGGATCCGTCCGCCTCCAACGCCCAGTATGTGCCCATCCAATACGCCCACACGGAAATGTGGGCCTTCTATGTCCAGGATGACTACAAGGTGAGCCGAAAGCTCTCGCTCAACTTGGGACTGCGTTACGAGTACGAAGGCGGCTACTGGGATCCGCTCTATCGCTTGCCCCAGCGCCTGGATCTGACCGATCCCATCCCCGGATTGCAAGCCGCCATTGATCCGAAGATCCCGGCCGAGATCAAAGCCAGAATGGCCGAGTCCGCCGGCCAGAAGAGTTACCTTTACAACGGCGCCTTTTACTTCACCGAGAAAGGCCGGAAGCGGGCGACCGAAAGCGACAAGTTGCAGTTCATGCCGCGCATCGGCCTGGCGTACCGCCTCAACGACGCCATGGCGTTGCGCGTGGGCTACGGGCGCTTCTACACACCCAACTCCCTCACGGACAGCGGCAACGAACCGCTGGGTCAGATGAACCTGGCCGCCTTCAGCCCCATCAGCGAGGTCTTGCCCCTGCTCGAGGGCGTGCCGCAGGCCTTCCTGAGCAACCCCTTCCCTCAGGGGCTCACGCCCGCTTACGGCAAGAGCTACGGGCGCTACACGAACCTCGGCGATAACGTCACAATCTCCAAGTACCAGCGGAGGCCGCCCATCAGTGATCGCTTAAACCTCACCCTCCAGCGCGAAATCTGGTGGCGGACGGTCGCCGAGGTCACTTACTTCGTCAACTTCGTAAGCCGCGACCTTCTCAGTTTGAACCTCAACATGATGGATCCGCGGCTCAGTTACAAGTACGGCGTCGAGCTCACCCGCACGGTGGCCAATCCCTTCTATAACTACGGAACCGTGGAGATCTTCCCCGGCGCGTTGCGCCGCCAGGCGCAGGTAGCCGTTTCGGCCTTGCTCAAGCCCTATCCGCACTACGGGACCATTACCCAGACATTTACCGATCTCGGCAAATACCGCAATCACTCCTTCCAGCTCCGGTTGCAGCGTGCGTTTCGGCAGGGATTCTCTTTCGTGGCCTCCTACGCCAACAACCTCGAGAAGTCCATGGTCTTCTATGACGAGCAGGATCAGTACGACGTCAGGTTGACCTGGCTGCGCGAGGTCGCTCCCCGGCATCGCGTGGTGGCCGCCGGCACCGTGCAGCTTCCGGTCGGCAGGGGACGCGCGCTGGGTAGCGGCATGCCTCGCGCGCTCGACGCTGCCTTGGGCGGCTGGCAGCTGGCTGGGGTTTTCACCTATCGCTCGGGCCAGTTGCTACGTTTCGGAGCCATGGTAGCCCCCGCCACCGTCCGGAAACTGGGCGGCGTGGGAGCGGGCGCTTACTGGTTCGACATAACGGGCTTCAACCGGCTGCCCGCTTACACTCGCCGGACGAACCCGTGGCAGTACGACGACTTGACCGGACCCAGCTTCCTGAATCTGGATGCCGTGCTCAGCAAGAGCTTCGCCCTGCGCGAGCACTTGAAGCTGGAGTTTCGCCTGGAAGCTTACAACGCCCTCAACAACATGAACTGGGCCAATCCGACGACCAGCATCACGGCCTCCGACTTCGGCAAGACCAACGCCCACGCAGCCGGTCACTTCGGCCGGCGCTTGCAATATGCCTTGCGCCTGCAATTCTGAGCCGCGGGAGCGGCGCATCCAGGCGGCTCTCGCCCTGGTCGCGCTCGCCGCAGCCGTCTCTGACGCCCAGACCTTGCCCGCGCGCGGCGCGCTGGCGGGCGAGCGGCCGCGCGTAATCGTCTCTACGGACATCGGCGGCACCGATCCGGACGACTTCCAATCCATGGTCCATCTGTTGCTCTATGCCGATGTCCTCGATCTGGAAGGCCTGATCTCTTCGCCTTACGGACCGGGGCGCAAGGAGCACATCCTTGAGGTGATCGAACGCTACGAGCGTGATTATCCCCGGCTGCGCGCCCACTCGCACCGCTACCCGACGCCGCCGTACCTGCGTTCGATCGCCAAACAAGGCGCCTTGGAGGCCGCGGGTTGGGAGGGCGTCGGCCTGCCCACCGAAGGTTCGCGGTGGATCGTCGAATGCGCCCGGCGGCCCGATCCGAGACCCCTCTGGGTGTTGGTCTGGGGCGGCCCGGAGGACCTCGCGCAAGCTCTGCACGACGCCCCCGACATCCTGCCCAGGCTCCGCGTATATTTCATCGGGGGCCCCAACAAGATGTGGGGCGTCAACGCCTACGCATACATCGAGCGCCAACATCCGAACCTGTGGATGATCGAAGCCAACTCCACCTACCGCGGGTGGTTCGTCGGCGGCAACCAAGAGGGCGAATGGGGAAACGAGGCCTTTGTAGGCGCGCACGTTGCGGGGCGCGGCCACTTGGGTGCTTTCTTCACGCCGCTGCTCGGCGGAAGGCTGAAAATGGGCGACAGTCCCTCGGTGGCCTATCTGTTGCGCGGGACGCCGGAAGATCCCTCGCAGCCGGGCTGGGGTGGCAAGTTCGTCCGCGCGTGGGAGGGGCGCAACCGGCTCTTCGAGCGCCTCACTACGGAAGCCGACGAGGTCGAGGTTTTCGGCGTGGTCGAGTTCGCGCTGCCCGCGCCCGCGGGAGTCGGCCGCGAGCTGAAGGCGCGCGTCGTTTTCGACGGCCGCGTCCCTGTCGCCGTCTTCCACGATGGCCGGCGGTTGCGTTTCCGGTTTGCGCCCCGCGATGCGAAGGTCTGGACCTATGTGATGGAGTGCGACGATCCCCGCCTGCGAGGCTGGCGGGGTGCTTTCACCGCGAAGCCCCCTTCGCCGGAACGGATCCGGCAAGTCTCACGCCGCCACCCGAACTGGTGGACCGACGACCAGGATCCCGCCGCTGCCGAGGGCGTTCACGCCGGCGCCCGACACGTGAGCCGCTGGCGGGAGCAGTTCCTGGGAGATTTCGCGGCGCGCCTGCGGCGGTTGCAGGGCGCGCCTGCGCATGCGAGAGGGGTCGAGCGATGAGGCGGTCCATGGCGCGCTCGCTGGCCGCCTTGCTGCTGACTGCCTGGGTGGTCCTCGCGGCGCAAACAAAACCGCGTGTCATTGTTCTGACCGACATCGAGAACGAACCTGACGACACGCAGTCGCTGGTGCGCTTCCTTGTGTCTTCGAACTGCTTCGAGGTCGAAGGCCTGGTGGCGACCACCTCCACCCACCTGCGCGACCGCACCGCGCCGGAAAAAATCCGCGAGGTCGTGCAGGCCTACGCCAAAGTGCGGGACAACCTGCTGCTCCACGAACCGGGTTTCCCGGAGGCCAGCCGCCTGCTTGCGGTGGTGAGCTCGGGCCGTCCTGCGTACGGGATGGCCGCAGTCGGTCCCGGCATGGATTCGCCGGGGGCCGAGCTCATCATCCGCGCGGTGGATCGCGAGGACTCGCGGCCCGTGTGGGTTCTTGTCTGGGGCGGGCCCAACACGCTGGCGCAGGCGCTGTGGAAAGTCCGCCAGACGCGTTCGCCCGAAGACGTGGACCGGTTCGTCGCCAAACTGCGCGTCTACACCATCTCGGACCAGGATGACAGCGGGCCCTGGATTCGCAAGAACTTTCCCCGGCTGTTCTATATCGCCAGCCCGGGTTTCGGCCCGCTAGGCGCATACCATCACGCCACCTGGTCCGGCATCAGCGGAGACCGGCTGCGCCGGTTCAGCGGGCCGGACTTCAGCCTGGTGGACAATCCGTGGCTGGAGCGCAACATCCGCAGCAAGGGCCCGCTGGGCGCACAGTACCCCCTCGTGCAGTTCCAGATGGAGGGCGACAGCCCGACCTTCCTCTATCTGATCCCCAACGGGCTCGGCGATCCCGAACATCCCGACTGGGGAAGCTGGGGCGGCCGCTACGAGTTCTACACTCCGCGCACGCGCAAGTGGTTCCTCGAGCCGGAAACACGCCCCTTCTGGACGGATGCCGAGGACGAGGTGCAGGGGGTGGACGGTAATTGGTACACGAGCAACAAGGCCACCATCTGGCGCTGGCGTTCCGCCTATCAGAACGACTTCGCCGCGCGCATGGACTGGACGATCAGGCCCTATCGCGAAGCCAATCATCCGCCGGTCGCTCGCTTGGCTCATGCCGACCGCCTGGCCGCGCGTAGCGGTGAAACGGTTCGCCTCAGCGCGCTCGGGTCCTCGGATCCCGACGGCGACGGCCTGACGTATCGGTGGATCTACTACCCCGAGCCCGGCACCTACGCGAGCGGCCGGCTACTGGCGATCGAAAACGCAGACCAGCGCGAGGCACACTTGGTTGCGCCCAAGGTAACACGGCCCGAAACCATCCACATCGTACTGGCCGTCACGGACCGGGGAAGCCCCCCACTGACGCGTTACCGGCGGGTGATCGTAACGGTCTACCCCTGAAGCCCGTCCTCGCCTTCGTGCCAGTAGGTCGGCCACCCGAGGTAAGTCCGGAACGCCTCGGCCAGCGCTCGGGCGCACTCGGAGAGATTGACGGCGACGTGGTGCTCGAAGCCCTGCCTGCAGATGTGGCGTAACAGGCGCTGCAAGCGGGGTACCTCGGCGACGGCCCGGCTACCGAAAGTCGTCAACGGATCGTCCGTCAGGCGGCCTTGCGCGACGTAGGCGCGGATCCGCCCCGCGCCATCGTCGGTACTGATGCGTGCGAAAGTCACGGGGCCCGCCGGCGTGCGGCCCGCCAGGGCGCCATAGGTGTTCTGCTCGCCGAGGGTGGTGCCGAGAATGGGCGCGGTCCCGATGGTCGCATCAGGCAGGTAGCTTTTCGCCCAGTTGCCGCAGTGGAACAGCACGCACTTGTCCTGTTCACCGCCGTAGTTATTGTTCCAGTCCACCAGGGCGCTGGGCCGGCCGGAAGCGAGCTGGAGGGCGTACATCGAGAGGGCTCCGGTGACGTCTACCTCGCAGGCGCTGGGCAGCAGCCTCTCGCTCATCATGCTCATCACCGTGCAGCAGTTGACGCCGTAATTCTTCTGCAGAGAGCTCCAGCACTGTAGCGCGGTAGCGTCCAGGTCGTTGCGCGCCATCCAATCTTCGAGCACCACGGCCAGCTTCCCCATGCGCGTCAACGCTTCCAGCGGGACCCCGGACGCGTCCGCGTAAGCCCGGATTTCCTCCAGCTTGGCGCGCAGGCGCGGGTCGTCGTCGCTGACGCGTGCGGCCTCTGCCAGGACCTCGGAGAGGTCCAGGGTGCTCACGCTGATGCCGGCGGCCTGCAGCAGCTTCTCGCTGTAGCGTGTCGTGTTGAAGGCGCCGGGACGGGCGCCGACTGCCCCGATGCGCGCCTTGCGCAACCCGCGCACGACGCGACACACCGCGAGGAAATCGGCCAGATCCGTCCGGAAGCTGTCGCTCAGGATCCGGTCCGTGTGCAGGGTGGTGAGGGTGTAGGGAATCCCGTATTGCCGGAGGTTGTTGCACACGGAGATCTTCCCGCAGAAGGCGTCGCGGCGCCGCTCGACGCCGAGCTGTCCGAGATCGTCGGGGTAGGCCTGCACGAGCACCGGGACCTCGAGCCCGGAAAGCTTCAGCGTCTCGGCCACTGCCTTCTCGTCGCCGAAATTGGGCAGCGTCACCAGCACGCCGTCAATGCGCTCGCGGTGCGCCCGGAAGAGCTCCGCACAACGCTTGGCGTGCTCCCACGTCTCGACCGAGCCCAGCTTGGTTTCGTTCTCCTCCAGCATGACGGGCTCGACGCCCATCTGCCCGAAGAGCGCCAGCACGTCGCGCCGCGCCTCGCTGACCAGGCGGTCGGGGAAAAAGTCGCGATTGCCGATGATGACGCCGATGGTCATCGCCATGTCCTGTTCCTCCTCACCGCGGTTTCGACATCAGTTCCGACCTCCGGCCTTGCGGCGTTTCGCGGCCGCGCCCGAAGCCGCTGCCGGCAGGACCGCCGACCGGTCCTCCAGCAAGCGCTCTGCGGTGCCGCGGTCGGTAATCAGAACGTTGATCCACTTGCCCGCAAGGGCCCCACGTATCGCGGAGAGCTTGCGCCTGCCGCCCGCCACGCCGATCACCCGCGGCACCCGCCGCAATTGCTCCAGCTCGATGCTGATGACGCGTTCGTTCAGGGGCGTGTTCACTGGGCGGCCCGCGGCGTCGAAGAAACGCAGGCAGATGTCGCCCACGGCGCCCTTGCTTGCCAGAAGCTTCAATTCTTCGTTGGAGAAGACATTGCCGCTGGCCGCCAGCATCTTCGAAGGCTCGACCGATCCGATCCCGACCAGCGCCAGCGTGAGCGATCGGAACCAGCGCACCGCCTCTTGCACGAATGGATCCTGCATGAGCACCCGCCGCGCCTGCGGCGAGCCGACCACTCCCGGGGCGGGCAAGGGCGTGATTTCGGCCCCGATCAAGCCCGCCAGCCGCCGCGTCATGATGGTGGCATGTGTGGGCGCTCCCGGACTGCCCACGCCCCCGAGGATCTGCACGACCCGCGATCCGGGCGCCTTCGCCGTGGGGTGCATCGCGTCCACCATGGCCAGCAGCGCCGCGCTCCAGCAGGAGATCCCGATCACTTCGCCCGGCTTCAACGTGTTCTCCAGTACGAAAGCCGCCGCCGCGCCCAGATCCCGCACGATCTGGTCCTCGTCCTCGCCGCTGTCCACGACCACGGCGTCTTTGAGTCCGTACGCCGACTGCAAGGCTTCCTCCAACTCGGCGTGGATCCCCGTGGGAACGCTGATGACCACCCGCACGATGCCCTCGCGTTCGGCGCGCTTGAGCAGGCGCGAAACCGTGGACTGATGGATGTGCAGCCGGTCCATGATCTCGTTCTGGGTGAGCCCCTGCTGGTAGTACATGCGCGCCACTTTGACCATCAGTCGCAATTCGTCCAGCCGCGACATATGCCTACGATTCTAAGTCCGCGGCTGGCCTCCGGAAACCTGAGCACCTCGCGGCAAATGCAGACGCGCCCGCGCCACGGCTTCGCGCCAACCCTCGATCCGGCGGATGCGCTCGCTCTCGCTCATCCGCGGCTCGAAACGGTCTTCCTGGCGGGGTAGGGCTTCCAGCTCCTCGAGCGAGCGCCAGAACCCAACCGCCAATCCCGCCAGCCAGGCGGCGCCGACGGCCGAGAGATCCGTGGAGAGGTTCCGCACCACAGGGCGCCCGAGCACGTCGGCCTGGAACTGCATGAGCGAATCGTTCCGGCTGGCGCCGCCGTCGGTCATCAACTCCGGCAGCGATTGCCCGGCCTCCATTTCCATCACCTCGAAGACATCGCGCACCTGATAGGCGATGGCTTCGAGCGTCGCCCGCGCGACCTGCGCCGCCGTGGTGCCCCGGGTCAGGCCGCAGATCAGGCCCCGAGCTTGCGCGTCCCAGTGCGGTGCCCCTAACCCGACGAAGGCTGGCACCACGTAGAGCCCTTCCGCCGGCTCGGCGCGCTCGGCCAGGCCTGCGACATCGTGGGCAGGATCGGCCAGCCCCAGGAATTCGCCTAACCACTGCACCGCACTTCCCGTCACCAGGATGTTCCCCTCGAGCGCGTGAGCGACGACCGTGCCGATCCGCCACGCGATGGTCGTGGATAGCCCCCCGGCCGAGAACACCGGGCGCTCGGTCAACGTCATCAAGGAAGTGCCTGTACCGTAGGTCGCCTTGACCGCCCCGGGCCCGAAGGCCGCGTGGCCGAAGAGGGCCGCATGCGAGTCGCCGATCAACGCACCCACTGGTACGCCAGCGGGCAACCGCCCGAGCTTCACCGATTCGCCGGCAACACCGCTTGAAGGTAGCACCTCGGGCAACAGCGCGCGCGGCACACCGAATAGCTCCAGCAGCTGCTCGTCCCACACCCCGCTCCGCACGTCCAGCAATTGCGTGCGCGAGCCGTTGCTGGCGTCGCAGGCGTGCGCGGCGCCACCGGTCAGCTTCCACAACAGCCAACTGTCCACGGTCCCCGCGCAAAGCTCGCCCGCTTCCGCTCTTCTCTGCCCCTCCCACACGTTGTCCAGCAGCCACCGGATCTTCCCCGCCGAGAACAGCGGATCCAAGGCCAGACCCGTGCGCTCGCGCACCAGCGAATCCAGAGCGCGGCTGCGCAGTTCCTCGCAAATCGGGGCCGAGCGTCGGCACTGCCAGGTGACGCACGGCCCCACCGGAATCCCTGTACGCCGTTCCCAGAGCACTACGGATTCCCGCTGGTTGCTGATCCCTATCGCCGCCGGCGCGCTGCCCGGCGGGGCCTGCTCGAGGCACTCCTCGATGGTCTCCACGACGCTTAGCCACAATTCCTCGGCGTCCTGCTCGACCCAGCCGGGTTGAGGGAAGCGGATGGGCACGGACCGCGACGCTCGGGCGATGACCCGGCCCTGCCGGTCCACCAGCACGGCCTTGGTGTTCGTCGTTCCCTGGTCAACGGCAAGGATGAAGCGTTCCGGCATCGGTCACCTTTGTGCGCAACAGATCCAGTGCCGCGCGAGCGATCCCATCCGCGGTGAGCCCGAAGTGTTCGAAGAGGAACTGCGCCGAACCCGTGGGCGCGAACGTGCCGGGCACACCCAGTAGCCTCATGGGAACCGGTCTCGAGCTGACGACGATTTCGGCCACTCCCCCACCCAGCCCGCCTCGCACCGAGTGCTCCTCGACGGTGACGATGGCGCCCGTTTCCCTTGCGGCACACTCGACCGCCTCGCAATCCAACGGCTGTATCGTCGCCATGTTCAACACGCGCGCCGAGAGGCCCTCGGCCCGGAGCAGCTCGGCAGCCGCGAGCGCGCGAGAGACCATCGTCCCGCAGGCGATCAGCGTCAGGTCGCTGCCCTCGCGCAGACGGGCGGCCTTCCCCACGCGGAAGACGTAGTCCGGCGGATGAACGGGCGGAACTGGCATGCGACTCAGCCGGAGATAGACGGGACCTTCCAGGGCCGCCGCCGCGCGCACGGCCTGGGCGGTTTCGGCAGGATCGGCAGGGACGATCACGACGAGCCCGGGGAGCACGCGCATCCACGCCAAGTCTTCGATCGAGTGGTGCGTGGCGCCCAGCGGGCCATAAGCGAGCCCCGCCGACATCCCGCAGAGCTTGACGTTGCTGCGCGAGTAGGCCAGATCCACTTTGATCTGCTCGAGGGCGCGGCCGGTAAGGAAGCAGGATGCGCCGCACAGAAACGGGATCTTGCCGCCGTTGGCCAGCCCCGCCCCCACCCCGATCATGTTCTGCTCGGCGATGCCCAGGTTGATCACGCGTTCGGGGAACCTCGCCCGGATGCCAGCGAGATTGGACGAGCCCACCGAGTCGTTTGTCACTACCACCACACCCCGATCTGCGGTCAGCAGCTCGAGCAGTGCTTCAGCGAAGGCCCCGCGGCAATCGAACAGCTCAGTCAAGGCCGGCCTCCCCGAGCTCGAACAGGGCCTGCGCGAGCTGCTCACTGCTCAGATGCCCATGGTGCCACTCGACCCTGCCCTCCATGAAGGAAACGCCCTTCCCCTTCAGCGTGTGCGCGATGACGCAACTGGGTTGGCCCGCCAGGAGGGGTCGTCGCTCGAACAACGACAGCAACGCCCCGTGGTCGTGGCCGTCCACTTCCGCCACCCCCCACCCGAAGGCGCGAAATTTCTCCCCGAGCGGCTCCAAGCGGACGGTTCGTTCGGTTGCGTCCCCTTGCTGGAGCCGGTTGCGGTCCACGATCAGGACCAGATTGTCGAGCCTATGGTGCGCGGCAGCCATGGCGGCCTCCCAGTTGCTGCCTTCCTGCAGCTCGCCATCGCCCGTCAGCACGAAGACCCGCCAGGGTGCCCCGTCCATTTTCGCCGCCAGCGCCGCCCCAACGCCAATCGGCAAGCCGTGACCCAGCGCGCCCGTGCTGGCCTCGACTCCCGGAACTTTGTTGCGGTCCGGGTGGCCGTTGAACGCCGAAAGCGGCTGGAGATAGGAATCCAGCTCCTGCTCGGGGAAAAAGCCGGCCGCTGCCAGCGTGGCGTAATACGACGCCGACGAATGACCCTTGCTCAGGATGAAACGGTCACGGCCGGGATGACGGGGATCGGCGGGATCGAGGCGGAGCACCGCGAAGTAAAGCACGGCGAGGATGTCGGCGCAGGAAAGATCGCTCCCGGGATGGCCGAACCCGGCGCGATGGATCATTTGCAGGCTACGCCGCCGGATCCCGCAGGCGCGACGCCGCAATTCCTCGACGGAGATCCTGGGAGGCACGCGCGCCAGTTGTTGCATATTCATGCAGATGCGATTTTAAATTGCCACTAGCGAGTCTAGCAATCCGACCCCCGCCTGTCAACACGGCTGTGCGGGGCGCAGGCCAACCGGGGAGCTGGCGGACCGCTCGCCTGCGACCGCCTCTTCCCTGGACCCCAGCAGCGTGGCAGGTGACCGGTCCGGCGCGCTCCTCTGGCGCAGCCGGCCCTCAGGCGAAGGCTTCCCGGAGGATGGCGAAGCTCTTGGGTACGGCCGTTTCGGGCGGCTCCTTGCCTTCCATCTCGAGCGAGACCCAACCCGAAAAACCGGCCTTCCGGAGAATGGCCGCGATCCGTTTGTAGTCGAGATCGAGCGTGTACCACTCTCCGCCGCCGTGATACGTCTTGGCTTGCACGATGATCGCGTGCGGCGCGAGCATTTCGATGCCCTGATAGGGGTCGCCCGGGAAGTTGCCGGTATCCAGGTTGATTCCGAACCACGGCGAGCGGATCGCCCGGAAAATGCGAAGCAAGTTCTCCGGCTGCGTGGTCAGGCCCCAATGATTCTCCAGCGCCAGCACGACCCCGAACTTCTCTGCCGTGCGCAAACACGCCTCGATGGACTGGATGCACCACTGGAAGGCATCCTCGTCCGTGTAACCAGGAAGGGGCGGTTCGATGCCGCGAACCTTCATCAGTTCATCGAAAGATTTGATCGTGCCCCAGCGCCCGGAATTGATGCGGATGCACGGGATGCCCAGGCGCGCAGCCAGCTCGATGCAGTGCTCGGTGTGCCGGATCGCCTTGCGGCGCTCCTCTTCGTTCGGCGAAATGAAATTCTGGTGAATGGATAGCATCACCAGGGCGAGCGAATTGCGGAACGCCAGCCGCTTGACCTCGTTCACGTAGGCCGGCGATTCGTCGCGCATCTGCCGGTGCAGGATCTCGACCCCGTCGAAGCCGATGCGCGCCGCCTCCTCGATCACCTTCTCGATCGGATACCGTTCACCGCGGAAGTGCCAATACGAGTAAGTGGAAACCGCCAGGCGGATCCGCTGGCGCGCCGCCTCTCGGGTCGGCGTCGCCAGGACTGCCGCTGGCGAAGCCAACAAGCTGCGCCGGGTCAGTTCCATGAGCGCAAGATAACACGACCGCCCGCAGGCGAGGTACGATGGCCCTTATGCGTGCATTCGTCGCTTTCGCAGCAGCCTCCGCCGCTGTGCTCCTCCTGGTTGCTCGCCAAGGCGCGCCGCGTCAGGACGCCTGGCGGATTCTCGGCCCCGGCGGTGGAGGCGCCCAGTTCCTTCCCACCATCAGCCCCCACGATCCCAACCGCGTTCTTGTGGCGTGCGACATGACCGGATCCTACCTCACGCACGATGGCGGCGAATCCTGGCGCATGTTCAACCTGCGCGGGACCACGCGCTTCTTCGTCTTCGATCCCGTCCAGCCCGACACCATCTATGCCTACGGGATCGGACTGTGGCGCTCGACCGACGCGGGGGCGAGCTGGTCGCTGGTCTACCCCGATCCCGCTACCATCACGGCAATCCTCATGCCCGACGACCACGCCACCGTCACGATCTACAGCTCGGGCCGGCCGGCGCCCCGCATGACGGCCCTGGCCGTGGACCCTGCCAACTCGCGAGTCCTCTATGCCGCCATCGAGGGCGCACTTCACGTCTCCGAGGACTGGGCCGCTACCTGGACCCGGCTGGAGAACCTGCCGGACGGCGCGTTGCAAATCTACGTGGACCCGTCCTCGCCCTTCGACGATCGCACCATCTACGTCATCGGTTCGCGCACCGTGACCGTGCGCCAGAGCGGCCGCTGGCGAAGGGGCCCCGCGCCCGAGGGAGTCAGCTCGTTCGGAAGCGTCTCTGCCGGGTTCCCCGGCGATGGCCAGCCGCTGGTGGTGTACGCCCTGTCCGGGCGGAGCCTTTGGATCTCGGAGGACGGTGGCGCGAGCTGGCGACAATCGGGACTGCCCGGCGCCCAGTTGCTGGCCGTCGCCACCAGCGCAAGGCATCCTGACACGGTGTATCTCTCCTACAGCGGTCTCACCGAAAGCGGGGTCCAATGGTTCGGAGTGGCCCGCAGCGACGATCGTGCCAAGAACTGGCGGCTCGTGTGGAAGGAATCCAACCGTACCGCCGAGAACATCCGCGAGGCTTGGCTGAGCGAGCGATTCGGGCCAGGCTGGGCCGGTCCTCCTTTCAACCTCGGCGTGGCCCCGGGCGATCCCAACGTCTGCTATGGGACCGACTACGGCCGCACCATGCGCACCACAGACGGGGGCAAGACTTGGCACGCCGTCTACTCGCGCCGCGTGCCGGACAGGGGATGGGTCAGTACAGGGTTGGACGTGACCACCAGTTACGGCGTGCACTTCGATCCCTTCGACGGCAACCGCATTTTCATCACCTACACCGACATCGGGCTGTTCCGCAGCGAGGACGGCGGGCGCAGCTGGCTGAGCTCGATAGACGGCGTCCCGCGTCGCTGGTGGAACACGACCTACTGGATCGAGTTCGATCCCGAGGTGCAAGGCCGGGTCTGGGGCGTCATGAGCCGCGTCCACGACCTGCCTCGCCCGAAGATGTGGCGCACCACTTCGCCTTCCACCTACGAGGGCGGCGTCTGCCTGAGCGAGGACGGCGGGCGTAGCTGGCGCGCCTCCAACGAAGGCATGGAACCTTCTGCCGTCACCCACATCCTGCTCGATCCGGAAAGTCCGGTCGAGGCCCGCGTGCTCTACGCGACCGCCTTCGGGCGCGGCGTTTACAAGTCCGTGGACGGCGGCAAGAGCTGGACGCTCAAGAACAAAGGGATCGAAGGCAACGAGCCCTTCGCCTGGCGGCTGGTGCGTGATCGCGAAGGAACGCTCTACTTGATCGTTGCACGGCGCACCGAGGACGGTAGCTTCAACAACCCTGGCGACGGCGCTCTGTATCGCTCGCGCGACGGCGCTGAAAGCTGGACCCGCATCGCCCTGCCGGAAGGGGTGAATGGCCCTAACGGTCTGGCAATTGACCCCGAAGACCCCCAGCGCCTCTATCTGGCGGTCTGGGGCCGCCGCACGCCCCAAGGGGCGCGGGACGGCGGCATCTTTCTCTCTACCGACGGCGGCGCCACCTGGCGCAACGTGCTCTCGGCCGACCAGCATGTCTACGACGTGACCGTGGATCCGCGCAACGGCGTGCTCTACGCCGCGGGTTTCGAGTCCTCGGCGTGGCGATCGGAAGATCGCGGCGAGTCCTGGCAGCGCATCCGCGGCTTCAACTTCAAATGGGCTCACCGCGTGATCCCCGATCCGGCCGATCCCGCCATGATCTACATCACCACCTTCGGCGGCAGCGTCTGGCACGGCCCCGCCGCAGGCGATCCGCAGGCGCTCGAGGACGTCGTCACGCCGCGCCTGTCGCTGCTCGGGCTCAGACGGATTCGTTAGAGTCGCGCGGAGGCGCTTCCAAGGCTTACAATGGAGAGCGTCAGGGGCAGCAGCTTCAGGAGGTCCCGCATGAAGCGATTCGCGAGCCAACCGGCACTCATCCTCGCCTGCGCGACGTTCCTTATCGGGCTTTCGCCCCTCCACGCGCAGGAATTCCGCGCCACCATCACGGGAACCGTCACCGACGTCCAGGCGGCTGTGGTGCCCAACGCCACGGTCGAAATCCGCAACCTCGACACCAACGTTGTGCAAACCTTCCGCACGAACGAAAGCGGCGTCTACGTTGCGCCGCTGTTGATCCCCGGCCGTTACAGCGTATCCGCCACCGCACCCGGCTTCAAGAAGGCGGTGCGCGAGCCGGTCCAGCTCCACGTGGGGGCCAAGGTTCAGGTGGACCTCACGCTGGAGGTGGGCGCCGCGACCGAAACCGTCACCGTGACGGCCGAAGCCGAGCTACTGGAGACCGCCACCGCCTCCCGGGGCCAGTTGGTGGACTCTGCCAAAGTTCGCGACCTGCCGCTGCTCGGCAGGAATCCCTTCATGCTGGCCGCGACCACGCCCGGCGTGTACAGCGGCCTTTACACCGGCAAGGTAGCCTCCTTCGGCCGTCCCTTCGACGGTGCGGCCGCGCAAATGTCCATGCAGGGCATCGGCGGGCGTTACGAAATCCTGCTCGATGGCGTCCACAACGCCCCCACCGAGCGCGGGTGGCACACCTACGTCGGCTTCGTGCCGTCGCCAGAGGCCGTGCAGGAGTTCAGCGTCCAGACCAACGTGTACGACGCCCAGTACGGCCGCACCTCGGGCGCCGTGATCAACGTGGCCCTCAAGAGCGGAACCAACGAACTGCATGGCTCGCTGTTCCACTATTTCCGGCACGACAAGTTGACGGCGAACCTGTTCGAATCCAACTGGGCCAACCGGCCGCGCGCCGTCTACCGCTGGAACCAGCCCGGCGTCCAACTGGACGGACCCGTCTGGATCCCACGCCTCTACGACGGCCGCAACCGTACCTTTTTCATGTTCTCCTTCGAGGCCATCCGCAACAGCAACCCCAACCCGTACGTCGGCACGGTGCCCACCGACTTGCAAAGGCAAGGGGATTTCTCCCAGACCTTGCAGGCCAACGGACAGCCGATCGTCGTTTATGACCCGTTGACGACGCGCCAAGTGGGCGGCACTTGGGTGCGCGATCCTTTCCCCGCCAACCGCGTGCCCTCCAACCGCATGGACCCAGTGGCCGGCAAGATCATCCCGTACTGGCCGCGCGCCAACCAGCCCGGCACGATCACCGGCGCCTTCAACTACGTGGCCAGCCCCAACACGGACACCGACAGCTACAACCAGTACGCCGTTCGCCTGGACCAGCAACTGAGCGAGAACCACAAATTGATGGGCCGCTTCGTGCGCAACGTGCGAACGCAGACCAAAGGGGACGCGGGCTTCCCCTTCCCCGCCAGTCCCCCCGGCGACTACGGCTACAAACACTGGCGCAACAACTACGGCGCCGCGCTCACCTGGACTGCCGTGCTGAGCCCCACGCTGGTCTGGGACAATCGCTACGGCTGGGTACGGCACCCGTTCGGGCTGAAGCGACCGGGCGACGAGTTCGACCCGTCCGCTCTGGGCTTCCCGGCCTCGCTGGTGGCGCAACTGCCCCGGCTCACCTTCCCCGGCATCGCAGTGACCGATTACGCCACGCTGACTGCTGCGGAAAGCCAGTACACCACCACCGACACCCATTCGGTGACGACAACCGTCAACCGCGTGGCGCGCACGCATTCCGTCAAGGCAGGGTTCGAGTTCCGCGTCATGCGTGCCAACTTCCAGATGCCGATCTCCAACTTCGGAACGTTCAGCTTCACGCGCGCCTTCACGCAGCGCGACGCCCTGCGCGCCGAAGCCGCCGCCGGCAACGCCTTCGCCAGTTTCCTGCTCGGCTACCCCGCCAGCGGCAGCGTTCCCTACAACATCGCGCCGGCCTACCAGTCGCTGTATTGGGCCGTATTCCTCCACGACGACTGGCGCCTCACGAACAGGCTCACTCTGAATCTCGGCCTGCGCTGGGATTACGAATCGCCCATGAGCGAGCGTTACGATCGCCAGAACCGGGGGTTCGACTTCAACGCCAAGAGCCCGCTGCAAGTACCGGGCCTCGACCTGCGCGGCGGTTTGCTCTTCACCGACAAGGACAACCGCCTGCCCTTCCAGCGCGACCTCAACAACCTCCAGCCGCGCTTCGGCGTCGCCTATCGCCTGCTCGATTCCACCGTGCTGCGCGGCGGCTTCGGGTTGAGTTACATGCCCAG
The DNA here is from genome assembly GCA_025062235.1 of Bryobacteraceae bacterium. Classification (GTDB taxonomy): domain Bacteria; phylum Acidobacteriota; class Terriglobia; order Bryobacterales; family Bryobacteraceae; genus DTHT01. The sequence continues at coordinate 13,698 of JANXAE010000015.1, read as the reverse complement.
CTTCGACACCGGCGGCAACCTGGGCTTCAGCACTTCGACCGGCTACGTCGCATCAACCGACGGCGGCCTGACCCCGGCCAATCGCCTCAGCAACCCGTACCCCACCGGGATCATCGTGCCCCCCGGCCGCTCGCTCGGGTTGGCCACCCTGCTGGGCCAGAACATCAGCGCCGCCTGGTTCGGGCGCGAAGTGCCCAACGCCTGGCAGTTCTCGTTCGGCCTCCAGCACCAGTTGCCCTTCAGGATGCTGCTCGACGTTTCCTACATAGGCAACCGCTCCTACGACTTCGGAACCTCGAAGAACATCAACTTCGTCCCCGTGGAGTATTTGGCCCTGGGCTCCGACCTGCTGACCCCGGTGCCCAACCCGCTGGCGGGCCTGTTGCCGGGCAGTGCCTTCAACACGCCAACGGTGCCCAGGCAACAGCTCCTCCGCCCCTACCCGCACTTCGGAACTATCACGATCTCGCAGTGGCCTTACGGGCGGACCTCCTACAACGCGTTGCAGGCCTCGCTCGAGAAACGCCTGAGCGCGGGGTTGCATTTCCGCACCAGCTACACATGGTCGAAGCCCATGAGCCAGACCGGCTACCTCAACGAGCAGGATCCGCTGCAAAAGCCCGCACGCAACCAGGCGTCCGAGCCCAACCACATGTTCGTCGTCAGCGGCGGCTATTCGCTGCCTTTCTTCAACCAGAGCCGCGGCCTCGCGCGGCACCTGTTGGGCGGCTGGCAAACCAACTTCATCCTGCGCGCAATGACCGGCACGCTGGTGAGCGCACCGAGCGGCGCTTTCTCTTCGGGCGTGAACCCGAAACTGTCCAAGCCGACGATGAGCCGCTGGTTCAATACCTGCACCGTGCTGACCACGGGCGTGCGCCAGAACTGCATCAGCCCGGACGAGCCCGTGGCCTGGATCCAGCAACCGCCGTTCACGCTCCGCACGCTCAGCACCACGCTGCCCGGAATCCGAACGCGCATTCCGCCGATCCTCGATTTCTCGCTCTTCAAGGATTTCCCCCTCTACGAGCGGATGAAGTTGCAGTTCCGCGCGGAGGCGTTCAACCTGTCGAACACGCCGTTCTTCGGGGCGCCCAACACCAGCTTGACTTCGCCTGCCTTCGGGCAGGTGACGCCATCGCAGGCGAACGATCCGCGCATCGTGCAACTCGCGCTCCGGCTGATGTTCTGAGAAGGGAACGGCCCTGGCCTCCGATCACGGGCGAAAGGTCCAGCGGAGCTTGAGGGCAAGCATCTCGCTCTCGGGCGCCAGGGCCAGCTCCCCCGGCGAACGCACCAGCTGCTGCCAGCCACGATTCCAGACCACGAAGAGGTCGTTGCCCGGCTGGAACGTCCACCTCAGGCGCGTATTCACGCCCAAGTTGCGGGACTCCGAATCGTACTGCAGGAAGGTGGTCAGAACGACATAGGCGTTCCACGCCAGCGTGCCTTCCAGCCTCCACAGACGCTGTACGAAGCGGCCTTCCCGCAAGCGTGCTCGGTTGTGTTCCGCACCGACGCCGATTTGCGCGCGCCCCTCCGGGGAGGTCCAGCGCAACTGGCCGGCAAGCTGGACCAGCCGGCCCGAGTAAAAACTGCCCAGGCTATTCTCGGTCGCGAACTGGAGCGGACGGTGCGCGCTGGTCTCGGCATCGAGCTCCACCCGATCGAAGCGATAAGGTCCCGGCGGAATCACCACGCCTGGTGCGATTGCGAACGGGGCGGGCAGGAATTCGTACTGCGGCGCCCATTCCAGCTTGAACTCGTCTCCGCTTTCCAGTTGCATTCCCAACGGCGACCACTGATAGCGCCACGACTCCAGCTGGCCGAGATGATTCACCACCCGTTCGTAGTAGCCGCGCAGGAAATACTGCCGGATCCAAGCCAGCGAGCCGTCACGCGCCGGTCTGGGCTGCAAGCGGCATCCGTAGATCGAATGGCGGACGCCCGGCCTGGGCAGAAAGCCGAGGGCGGGATCCAACGCAGGGCCTACCTGATAAAGCGTCGTCGAGCAATCCACCAGATCGTTCGGGTAGTCGAGCTTGAATCCCCAACCGGTCCGGCCGCCGTGCTGGCCCGGCCTGCGGTCGCCCCGCGTGAAAGCAGTCCAGCCGCCGATCAGCAGATTCTTGTCGCCCCGAAATCTTGAGGTGCGCCAGACCGCGTCGAAGCCGACCAGGGCATTCTCGCGCAGGCCCTCGGGATCGCCGTGTGTCACCAGCGTCCCCACCCGAAACTGCGAGGTCAGATCGCAGGAAGCTCGCAAGGCGCCCAGGTTCAACGCCGGTACCAGCTCGGTGGCGCGCGTACGAACCTCGAGGGCCGCGAGGTTCCACCGGCCGATGCGCCCGTTCAGCTTGGCGCCCGCCTCGATCGGTATGGGCCGTCCCTTGAGCAGACCGACGCGGCGCGTGAAAAAGGGGATGAAGTGTCGCCCGAGGCCCAACCCGAACTCGAACTGGTTCAGACCCTCCAGGAAGAACGCACGCTTTTCAGGAAAGAACAGAGGAAAACGGGTGAGGTTGATCTGCCGGGTGTCCACCTCGGTCTCGGCGAAGTCCGTGTTCGCGGTGAAAACCGTCACCAGTTGCGGCGTGATTTTCCACGTCACGTCGCCGCCGGTGGCGCCCTGCCACGCCCGCGACCCGGGGCCGAATTGCGCGGTCGTCCGTCCCAGCGAGTATGGGCTGGCTTCCAGGCCATAGCCTTGCCGAAGATCGCCGACGCCGGCGAGGGCACCGGCCCGGCTCAGATCGTAGAAGAAGGCGTCCAACGTGACGCCCGTCCAGCGGAGCGTCACCCGCTCGCGCGGCACGTAGCGCTGGAAATTGGCGCCCCACGCTTCCAACCCCGGCGTGAAATTCAGCGTCCGCGCAGGAACGAGAATTTCCGCCGTCCAGCCCTCCGCAGTTCGTCGCGTGCGCGCGTCCCAAATGCCGTCCCAGTCGAGCGAGGGGTGTTCAGGGTCCGAGATCAGCCCGTCAGCCCGCGCGCCTGCTGCATTCACGAAGAAGAAGTACCCGGTGCGCCGGTCTCCGTAGGTGTCCAGGACCACGCCCACGGCGTCGTCGCCCCGCATTTGCCCGTCGCGCCGCCAGGTGCGGACCGAGATCTTGGCCGGTTCCGGATCGCGGCAGAGGAAACCGAAGTAGAGCAGTTCCCCGGCGCGCAGCAAACGGACCTCGGTTTCGTAGGGCGTGGGCGCGCCGGGCTGGGGCGATTGCTGCGTCAGGCGCACCACGGGGGCAGTTCGCCACGCCGCCTCGTCCAGGCGGCCGTCCAGGCGCAGCGGCTCCTGCGTGCGCCCGAGCGTCACGCGTGGGGCGGCCGCCGCCAGCGCCGTAGCGAGGGCCAACGCCGGGAGCGCGAATGTCAGAGCCCGCAGGATGGATACGCGACGGTCCGTCACCTCCCGAGCGCAGGCGAGTGCTTCCGGCCGCGTCAACCGCCGGACCACGCCCAGTCGCCCTTCAGTGGATGATCTGAGCGCGGAAGACGTAAAGGCGGGTGTTGGGATCCCGGTAAACCTGGCTGCCGGCGCCGGCTTTCCGCGCCAGGGCTTCGAAGAACTGATCCGCCGTCCAGTTGCGCTCCGTCGCCACCTGCGGCAACAGCAAGCCATGGTGGACGCCCGAGTGCAGCACCGCTCCGTGCTCGTTGACGCGGAATCCGCTGCGGTCGGCTATCCGCTTGAAAGGCGAAAGCACGGAGATCTCGATGTCCAGCCCGGTCTCCTCCCGCCCGACGGGCGGAAAACGGGTATCGTCCAGCGCTGCTGCCAACGTCATCTCCGGCACCGTCCTCGCCAGCGGTTCCAATGCGGTGCGCCTGCCCACGCAGCCACGGAGCTGCCCCTGCTTGTGCAAGGTTACGAAAGCCGCCGCGCGGCGCTCCAGCGCCGGCGTGCCCCCTTGAGGAAGGATGGGTCGCCGCTCGCCGGTGCGCTGGTAGTGCTCGAGCGTGCGCCGCGCGCTTTCGAGCAGAGCCGCCTGGTCCTCGTGGCCGAGATGGAAAGCGGAATAAGGAAAATAGCCGAGCCCGGCGTAGCTCACCGAATGACGGTAGTCGCCGGTGAGCTCGCCGGAAGTCTGGTAGTCCAGCGTCTCCTGGAAGATCTCCTCACGGTCTTCCAAATGCCGGAGTGTGGCCAACAGCAGGCTTATCGGTTCGTAGCCGCACAGCGTGGCGCGCGTCGAGCGCAGCGTTTCGAGGAACAAGTCCGGTCGCAGGCTGCCTGTCGCCTCCATGAGGCTCTCGTCGAGGTCGCGCAAACGGTCCGACACCCACGCGTCGGCCGGGAATGGTTCGTAGTGAAACGACTTGCCGTAGTGCGTGAAATCGGAGCTGGCCAACAGTACCGCGCCATCGCGCGCCAGCTCCGCCAGCGCCTTCGCAGCCTCGTCACGCACCGCAGGATCGAGGTGACTGACGTAGAGGGGAATGAGGAGCGTTGACGGCGCCACGCGGCACAGGAACGGCAACTGGATCTCGATGGAGTGATCGCAGACGCTGGACTCCGGCAAGAAACCGAACTCCGGCCGCGCCGCCAGTTCCGCCGCCAGCGCCTGATCCAGCACGACCTCGCCCAGTGGCGTCCGGTAGGCATCAATGCGCGGGATCCAGAGCCCCGGCGGCGCCCCCCGGTGGCAAAAGCCGAGCAACACGATGCGCCGCGGGGCTGCCTGCTCGATGTGCCGGTACACTGCGGCCGCCACTACCCCGGAGTACACGATGCCGGCGTGCGGAACCACGAAAGCCAAAGCCCGAGGGGTGAGATAGGGGCCCGTACGCTCCCGGGATTCGGTGAAAACCCTTTCGAGCAGCTCGCGCAGCTCGGAGGGATCATCGGGATACCAAGAGCCTGCGTAGGGCGAATAGTGGGACACGGCAGCGGGCATGACCGGCCCTCCTTGCGGCCCGGGGTTCGCCCGCGGGTCCGCTTGCCTCAGGTGTATTGTAATGCGCCGGGCCCGGACAGGCGAGCACATTTTGACGGTTTGGGACGTGCTCCGGGCGCGGGCGGATGAGCATCCTTTATATTGGTGGGTTCGAGCGAGCCATGACCCGCTCCATGGGCTGGCTCCCCAGCCCTGTTCCGCGTGGAGGGTGCATACCTGTGGCACGACAAATCCGAGCGTCGCTCTCGATGGCCGGGTCGCCGCTTCTGGCCATAGCCGTGCTCCTGACTGTCGCCGGCGTCACCTTCAGCTTCCAAGAGGCGCCCGAAGTCGCTTATCCGCCTGGGCCGTTTCCCGACCGCGTGATTCTCACCTGGTCGGAAGACCCGGCGACGACCATGTCCGTCACCTGGCGGACCGATGCCAGCGTCAGCCGAGGGTTCGCCGAAATCGCCGAAGCCCTGGACAGCCCCGACGTCGCCAAGCAGGCCCGCCGCGTCGAAGCCTCGACCGAGCGCTACCAGACCAACGCCGGCGCAGCGCACAGCCACAGCGTGACTTTCCGCAACCTCCAGCCCGGGCGCGCCTATCTCTATCGGGTCGGCGACGGGAAACGCTGGAGCGAGTGGAACCAATTCCGAACCGCGGGTGGCAGAGGCGATCCGCTCACCTTCCTGTACTTGGGAGATGTCCAGTCCGAGATCCATTCGCTCTGGGCACGCGTCATCCGGCAAGCCTTCGCGACCGCCCCGGAAGCCAAGTTCATCGTCTATGCGGGCGACCTGATCAACGACAACGACCGGGACGAGCAATGGGGCGAATTCCACGCCGCAGCCGGCTTCATCCATCGCATGATTCCCGTACTCGCCGCGCCGGGCAATCACGAGTATAGCTCCCGGGAGCGGCGGCTTACGCCGAACTGGCGGCCGCAGTTTGCATTTCCCGCCAACGGCCCAGCCGGTCTGGAAGAGACCTGCTACTGGCTCGATATCCAGGGGTTGCGGCTGGTCGTGCTCAATTCGGTCGAGAAACGCAAGGAGCAGGCCGAGTGGCTGGATGCCCTGCTGGCACGCAATCCCGCCGCTTGGACCGTCGTGGTCTTCCACCATCCCATCTATTCGAGCGCGCGCGGCCGCGACAACAGGGAGCTGCGCGAGCTCTGGCAACCGGTTTTCGACAAGCACGGCGTGGACCTCGTCTTACAGGGCCACGACCATACCTACGCAAGGACCGGTCCACGACGTTTCGGCTCCGCCTCATCGGGTCATGCCGGCGCGGTCTACGTGAGCTCGGTCAGCGGCGCGAAGATGTACGAGATGGATCGGCCGCAGGCCTTCGAGCGAGCCGCGGAGCAGACCCAGCTGTTCCAAGTCATCCGCATCGAGAATGACCGCTTGCGCTTCGAGGCCCGCACTGCCTCCGGCGCCCTTTACGACGCCTTTGAGCTGCACAAGCGGGCGGACCGCAGCGTCGAGTTCCGTGACTTGGCGCCCAAGACATCGCCACGGCTGCGCAAAGCCGCCTGAGCCCTGGCGCGAAGCCGACACTCCGTCGCGCGAGCCGAACCCCAACAGTTGTACACTGATCCAGGTATCGGAAAGGAGGTATTATGCCCGGATCTTCCGGATCGCTCTCGCGCCGGCGCTTTGTCGCCGCCTCGCTTGCCATGCCGCTCGCGGCCCAGCCGCGCGTGCGCGTGGCGCTGGCCGGCACCGGTCACCGCGGCACCTCGAGCTGGGGCCGCGAACTGCTCGAGGAGCTGGGCCATCGCGTCCAGATGGTCGGCCTGTTCGACACCAACCGCAAGCGGCTGGAAGCCGCAAGGCGCCTGATCGGAACGGAGGCGCCGCTCTACACCGACTTCGACCGGATGGTGCGCGAGACCCATCCTGACTATGTCATCGTCACCACTCCCGATTCCACCCACCACGAGTACATCATCCGCGCCATGGAACTCGGTCGCGACGTCATCACCGAGAAGCCCATGACTACCGACGAGGTCAAGTGCCAGGCCATCCTTGACGCCGAGAAGAAAACCGGGCGCAGGGTCATCGTGACCTTCAATTACCGCTACTCGAACACCGCCCAGAAAATCAAAGAGCTCCTGATGGCCGGAACCATCGGTCCGGTGACCTCGATCGACTTCCACTGGTATCTCGACGTCTATCACGGCGCCGATTACTTCCGCCGCTGGCACGCCTACCGCGCCAAGTCCGGCACCTTGTTCGTCCACAAGGCTACCCACCACTTCGACCTCATCAACTGGTATCTGGAGGCCGATCCGGTCGAGGTCACCGCATTCGCCGCTCTGCGCAAGTACGGGCGCAACGGGTCCTTCCGGGGTACCAATTGCCGGGCCTGTCCCCACAAGGACAAGTGCGAATTCTACTGGGACATGACCCGCAACAAGCGCCTCATGGAACTTTATGCCGAGTGCGAGTCCGAGGACGGTTACTACCGCGACGCCTGCGTCTTCCGCGAAGATATCGACATTTTCGACACGATGGTGGCGCAGGTGCGTTATTCCAACGGGGCCTTGATGAGTTACTCGCTCAATGCCTTCATGCCTTACGAAGGCTACCATCTGGCCTTCAACGGCATGAACGGCCGGATCGAGGTACGCGTCTACGAGCGGCAACCCTGGGAGGTTCCCCGGCAAGACGAGATTCGGGTCACCAAGAACTTCGGCAAGTCCGAGGTGCTCGTGATCCCGCACGCCAAGGGCGGCCACTTCGGGGCCGATCCCCGGCTGCGCGCGATGATCTTCGATCCGGCCAAACCCGATCCGCTCAAACAAAGGGCAGGCTCCCGCGCCGGCGCCATGTCCTTGCTGACCGGCGTCGCAGCCGTCAAGAGCGCGGACTCTGGAGGGCAACCCGTCAAGATCGCCAGTCTCGTCCGCCTCTGACCGATAACCCTACAAACCAAGGCCCGCGGAACGCGGCCGGTCGTCCGTGCCGGACGGAGGGGAAGGTTCCGCAAGGGCGCCGGGTTGAGAGGCCAGCTTCCCCCGGGAGCGAATCCCCGCGCCTCGGCCGCCCGGCGAACCGATGGTTGCTTCGCTCACCAAGGGCTCGGCGCTCACGGGCTCTCGCGCACGCGAGCGCGAGGCCTGCTATGCCTTCTAAGAGTTCGCTCCCGGCAGCCCCGGGTTGCCGTCGTTCGCGACGCGTGCCTTGCGGGGATGTTTCGCGACCCGCGCTCGGCCGCCGCCCTGCAATGCGCCCAACGACCGTCCTGTTTTGCCGGGGACGTCGCCACCGTTCTTTCTGGCAGGGTGACATTATGGAACGCGAGGACAGCCACAAGCGAGTTGCGGGGCGAAGACGGTGTCCCACTGTTGCCCGCCGCTACGGACTTTCCGGAACCTAAGGCGCCCGGCCTCAGCAAGAGCGCACGCAATCGGCGGCTTCCCGGATGGATTGGCTTTGGCGGCAAGCCCGGCCCCCCGGCCGTTCGAACCACCGTAGGCCCGCTCCCGCGGGCCTCCGATCCTTGGGTGTGCGGAACCCTATGGCGGTCCCGAGTTGACGCCGCCCCCTTCGGACTTCTGGCGCGAGGCACCGAACGGACCGGCGCTTTCGAGCCGCATGCCGCGTCCGAACCACTCGTAGAGCCCGCACGCAGCAGCCAGCGCATGCAGCCCCTTGCTTTCGCCGGTTCAGCCCTTGGCGGTCGCCCAACGAAAGCTCGGCCGAGTCCTCCGGCGCCGGTGCGGGGACTCTAGGGGTTCCGTCTTTGCCAGCGCAGCTCGATGCCGGCCGCCAGTGTTCTTCCCGGCATTGGCACGCCCGGGATTTCTTCGTAACGAGCGCCGTTCAGGTTGTATGCGCGCAGGAAGGGACAGAACCGCCCGCCTTGCCACACCAGCGCGACATCTACTGTGGCGTACGCCTTTCGGTGGAGGCGACCGACGGCGTGGACTCGCATCCGAGCAACCAACTTCTCTCCGACCGCGCCGTCCCAGGTCGCCACCGCCACCTGGACCGGGTAATTGAAAACGTAACGCGACTGGAACTCACCGAGTCCCCGGCGCGTCCCTGAGAGCCCTGTCCAGCCCAGCTCGATCCGGTGACGCTGCACCGGTACGTAAAGCAGGCTGGCTTCCACTCCGCGCATGCGAATGCGCTGGAGATTCATCGCCCTCCAGAGCTGCTCGCCGGGCAGCCGCACCCAGTCAATGCCGTCCCGTTCGCGCCGCTCGAACAGCGTCCCACTGAACGCGACACGCTCGCCGCGCCAATCCGCACCCACTTCGCAGTTCCAGGCGCTCTCCGGCCGCAGTTCGGGCGAGCCGCGTGTCACGGGATCTCGATAGTACAGGTCGGTGAAGCTGGGCAACCGGAACGCGCGCGCCGCGGCTGCTCGCAACTTCCAGCGCGAGTTGAGCCAGACGCCGCCGCTGGCGGTGGGGCTGAAAGGCGCGCGCCCCGGGCGATAACTTTCCTGCCTGGCCCCGAGCGAAAGCGAGAAGCGGCGCAAGGCACGGACGTCCCACGCCGCGTAGGCCGCGGCCCGCGAGCGCGCGTGAACGCCCAGGTTGGTGCTCACGATCGAGTCGCGGAAGGCTTCCACGCCGTAGTGCAACCGCGCGTTCAACCCGGTGGCCTCGCTGCGCCGCAACGCCGCCTGCCAGCTCTGGCTCCGGTGCCGGTTCACGTAGAATTCCGGGCGCGCACGGTCGAGCACGAACAGATCCGTGTGACGGCGGTAAGCCGCCGCCAGGCGGGTGTCACGCCACCGCTGCTGCACCGCGCCGAACCACACCCGCGTCCGCTCCCAGGAAGGATAAGGAGCGTAGAAGCCTTCAGCGCCGAAAGGCCGGTCGCCGTGGCCCAGCACCAGGCTGACGCCGCCGCTTTTGGTTTCCCGGCGCGTGATCGAGGTCACCGCCAGGTTTCGGTACTCCCGGTTCGGCATGAAGCCCCTGCTGGATTCCCGCGCGGCCGAAAGGTGCTGGCTCCAGGGTCCCAGAATTCCTTCGAGCAGGACCCCCTGCTCGCGCGTGCCGTGGCTGCCGGCTCCGGCGCGCACGCGCGCTTCCCAGCGCTCCGGCTTCGCGGTCACGAAGTTCACCACACCACCCACGGCGTCTGCACCATACAACGTCGAACCCGATCCGTGGAGCACCTCCACCCGAGAGAGCGCCTCCCCCGTAACCGGCAAGTTCAAGCTGTGATGGCCTGTCTGGGGGTCGTTCAAGCGCATGCCGTCCAGCAGCACCAGCGTCTGCCCGAAGGTGCCGCCGCGGACCGAAAGATCCGTCTGCACGCCGGCCGGAGCGCGCGCCCGCAAATCGAGCGAGGGATCCTGGCGAAGCAAATCCGCCCAGCCTCCGTGCGTCAGGAGCGACGCCCGCACGGGCAACGAGCGCACTGAGCGGTCAGCTTCCTCCAGCGGGATGGGCTCCCAAGACCCCGTCACCACGACCTGCTCGCGCAGAGACGGAGCTTGCTGCGCCGAGGCGGCGACGGCCAGCCACCAACTCATCCAGCGCAACCAGTTGCCAGGCAACCGCCCATTCTAACCGACGGCAGAAACGCGTTTCTACTTTCCTTTCCAGCCTCGCGCTTTATAATCGGTTGGTCGGCAGAGGAGGCGTCATGACCGTCGGTACGCTGGAAAACATACGTGAATTCCTGCGGCAAAGGCGGTGGGCCCTGGTCGGCGTATCCCGGCGACGGCTCGACTTCAGCCGGTGGCTGCTCGGCGAGTTGCGCCGGCGGGGCTACGAAGTCGTTCCGGTGAATCCCCATGTCGCGCAAATGGATGGGATGGCGTGCTACCCGCAGGTCTCAGCCATCCAGCCGCCGCCCGACGTGGCGCTGGTGCTCACCCACCGCCGGCAGGCCGCGGCGATTGCGCGCGATTGCGCGGCGGCAGGCGTCCGCAGAGTTTGGTTCTACGCAGCCGTGGGCCGCGGCGCCGTTAGCAGCGAAGCCCTCGCGCTCTGCCGCCAAGCCGACCTGCAAGTGGTCGCCGGCTACTGCCCCGTCATGTTCTTGCCGGCCGCTCCGTGGCCGCACCGCACGCACGCCGCCCTGCTGCGACTGCTGGGAAGGTACCCCGCCAATGGGCCCGCACAAGACGGCCCTCCCCTGAAGCCCGGGGAGCCCCCCTGCCGATGAAAGAGGAGAGACCGCGCATGAGACCGATTGGAGCCTTCAACGTCGCGCCGGCGTTGCCGCCCCGGCTGGAGCCGCTGCGCCGAATCGCCTACAACCTCTGGTGGGCATGGAATCATGACGCCATCGAACTGTTCCGGCGCCTGGACAGCGAACTCTGGGAGACCACGGGACACAATCCCGTACTCATGCTGGGCTCCATCAGCCAGGCGCAACTGGAAGCGGCAGCCCATGATGAGGCCTTCCTCGCTCACGTCGAGCGTGTGGCGCGCGACCTGGAGACGTACTTGGCGGGCGAAGGCTCGTGGTTCCGGCGCGTCTACGGGAAGGCCGACAGCCTGTCGGTGGCTTACTTCTCGGCCGAGTTCGGCCTGACCGAATGCCTTTCGATCTTCGCCGGCGGTCTCGGGGTGTTGGCCGGCGACCATTTGAAATCGGCCAGCGATCTGGGCGTACCGGTGGTGGGCGTAGGGTTGCTCTACCAACAGGGATACTTCAAGCAATACTTGAACGAATCCGGATGGCAGCAGGAAGCGTACGAGGATAACGACTTCCACAACCTCCCTATCCAGCTGCTTCGCGGCCCCGACGGCAACCCCGTGCTCGTCGCGCTCGAGTTCCCGGGTCGAACCGTCTGCGCCCAGCTATGGCAGGCCCACGTCGGCCGGGTTTCCTTGATCCTGCTCGACACCAACATTCCGGCGAACCCCAATCCCGAGGATCGCGACATCACCGATCAGCTCTACGGCGGCGATAGCGAAATGCGCATCCGTCAGGAAATCGTCCTTGGCATGGGCGGCTACCGGGCGCTGGAAGCTTTGGGGTTCGACCCCACCGTCTACCACATGAACGAAGGACACTCCGCCTTCCTGGCCCTCGAGCACGTCCGCCGCCTCATGCAGCGCCACCGCCTCTCCTTCGAAGAGGCTCGCCAACTGGCCTCCCCGAGCTTGATCTTCACCACTCACACTCCTGTCGAGGCCGGACATGACTTCTTCCCCCCAGAGCTGATGGACCGCTACTTTTCGGGCTACTACCCACAACTTGGCCTTTCCCGGGACGAGTTCCTCGGATTGGGGCGGAGGAATCCCCACGACGCCAGCGAAAGCTTCTGCATGACGATCCTCGCTTTGCGCTTGGCGGCCTTCTCCAACGGCGTCAGCCGGCTGCACGGCGAGGTCACGCGCCGCATGTGGGGCGGCATCTGGCCTGGCGTGCCGGAGTCGGAAGTGCCGATCGGCCACGTCACCAACGGCGTGCACTTCCGCTCCTGGATCTCCTATGAAATGAACCAGCTCTACGATCGTTATCTCGGCCCCGCCTGGCGCGAAGAGCCCGCCGATCCTGCCCTCTGGCGCCGCGCCGAAACCATCCCCGCCGAAGAGCTCTGGCGCACGCACGAGCGCCGTCGCGAACGGCTGGTGGCTTTCGCGCGCCGCCGACTGCGCCAGCAGCTCGAGCGCCGCGGGGCTCCGCGCGCGGAAATCGAGGCCGCCGACGAGGCGCTCGATCCCGAAGCCCTGACCATCGGCTTCGCGCGCCGCTTCGCCACCTACAAGCGTGCAACCCTGATCCTGCGCGACGTCGAGCGCCTCAAGCGTATCCTCAACGACCCGGCGCGTCCCGTCCAAGTCATCTTTGCCGGCAAGGCGCACCCCCGCGACGGCGCGGGCAAGGAGCTCATCCGCCAGATCGTAGCTTTGGCGCGCCAGCCGGACTTCCGTCGCCGCCTCGTCTTCCTCGAAGACCACGACATGGCTGTCGCCCGGTACCTCGTCCAGGGCTGCGACGTCTGGCTCAATACCCCCCTGCGCCCGCTCGAAGCCAGTGGAACCAGCGGGATGAAAGCCGCTGCCAACGGCGCTCTCAACCTGAGCACGCTCGACGGTTGGTGGGACGAAGCTTGGAGCCGTTACAACCACAGGATCGGCTGGGCCATCGGCCGCGGCGAGACCTACGATCAGCGCGAATACCAGGACATGGTCGAGGCGGAAGCTCTCTACGACGTACTCGAACGCGACGTCGTTCCCACCTTCTACGAGCGCGGGCGCGACCGCCTGCCCCGCCGCTGGATCGAACGCATGCGCACTTCGATCGCCAGCCTCTGCCACTTCTTCAACACGCACCGCATGGTCCGCGAATACACGGAGCGCTTCTATTTGGTCTGCAATGCCCTCTACCGCACCTTGGCTGACAACGGGGCCGCTCGCGCTCGCGCGCTCGCCGCCTGGCTCGCCCGCGTCCGCTCAGCCTGGCATGAGGTGCGTGTCGAAGCCGTCGAGCGCGGCCTCGCCGACCTTCTGGTCGGCCAGCGCGCCCAAGTCCGCGTCCGCGTCCATCTCGGCCCGCTCCTTCCCGATGACGTCAGGGTCGAGCTCTACCTGGGCAAGCTCGATTCCGACGGCCGCATCGTGGACCCGGTCACCGCTCGCCTGGAACCTACCGGTGAACGCTCCGGCAATAGCTGGATCTTCGAAGGGGGCATCGCTCCGTGCACGCGCAGCGGGCGTCACGGGTACACGATTCGCATCCTTCCTTCGCACCCGGACCTGATCTCGCCCTTCCTGCCGAATCTGATCACGTGGGCCTCCTGAACACGGCCGACGGGGCCCAGCCAGCGCGTCCGCTTGGCGGCATTGATAGCCCCGAGCCTGCCGGGCAGATTGCGTACCGAC
>JANXAE010000159.1 GCA_025062235.1 Bryobacteraceae bacterium | reverse complement strand
CAGCGCACCCGCGACGGTAGACGCGCCCGCCACTCCGAGCATCGTGCCCGGGCGGGGCAGCCGGTCGCCCGGTTCGAGCAGCCCCGCCTTCTTGGCCACTCCGATGAGAGTGCCTACGTTGTCGAACAGGATCACGAAGTAGAACACGAAGACGATTTCCAGTAGCCCGGCGTCGAGGGCGGAGCGCATATCGAGGCGGCCTGCGGCGGCGGTCATCGCGCGCCAGTCCAGGGGTTGCGGTTGCCAGCGGGTGAGGCCGAGGAGCGCGCCTAGCGCCGTGCTGAGCAGAATGCCGAGCAACATGGCCGCCCGCACGCCCCAGGCAGCGAACGTGGCGATGAGCAGCAGACCCGCCAGCGCCAGCAGCGTGTTGGGTTCGCGCAGGTTGCCGAGGGCCACCATGGTTTCCGGATTCGGCACAACGATTCCGGCGTTGCGCAGGCCGATCAGAGCGAGGAACAGTCCGATCCCCGCGGCCACCGAGGCGTGCAGCTCGACCGGTACGGCAGCGATGATCCGTTGCTGAATGCCGGCAGCTGTCAGTGCCAGGAAGAGCAGGCCCGAGAGAAAGACGGCCCCGAGGGCGGTCTCCCAGGGAACGCCCATGCCCTTCACCACGGTGTAGGCGAAGTAGGCGTTGATGCCCATCCCCGGCGCCAGCGCGATCGGATAACGTCCCAGCAGGCCCATCAGGATGCTGCCCAGCGCGGCGCTGAGGCAGGTCGCGGCCATCACGGCTTGGGCCGGCATCCCGGCCGCGCTGAGAATGGCAGGATTGACGAAGACGATATAGGCCATGGTGAGGAACGTGGTGGCGCCCGCCAAGAACTCCGTCCGCCAGTCGGTGCCTAGCTCCCGGAAGCGGAAGTACTGCTCGAGCCGCGCTTTCATGCCTCGCCTCCCCGTGCCGTGCGACTGTCCGAACATCACGAATGTACAACGGCGGGGGAGCGTGCGCCGGGGCCGCTATAATGACCTGGGTTCCGAGGAGAAAACGATCCATGCTCAGAGCACGCAGGCAGTTTCTCGCACTGGCGGCCGCCGCGCCGCTGGCCTCAACCGCTCAACCCGCTCGCGGACTTCATCCCGTCGAGATCCCGGGCGGCCTCTCGCACCTGTTCCTCGAACGGCGGGCACGAACCCGCCGGTCGTCCAGTTACGACCGCACGGGCGGCAACGCCGACGGCATCCCGCTGGCCGCAGGGGCCACCCACGTGCTGGCGGACCTGAAGGGACCGGGCTGCATACGCCACCTGTGGATCACGCTGCATTCGCTCGAGGAGCATTACTTGCGCCGCTGCGTGTTGCGCGCCTGGTGGGACGGCGAGGCCCAACCGAGCATCGAGTGCCCGATCGCAGACTTCTTCGGCGTTGGCCACGGCGGCATCGCCAGCTTCTGGTCCCTGCCGCTGAACATGATCACGGGCGGCGACTCCATTCCGAAGCACCGCGCGGCCATGAACTGCTTCTTTCCGATGCCATTCGCCAGCTCGGCCCGCATCACGGTCGAAAACCAAGGCACGCAGCCTCTGCGCGCGCTCTACTACTACGTGGACTGGGAGCAGTACGACAGCCTGCCCGAGAACGCGCTGCGCTTCCATGCGCAGTGGCGCAGGCGGTTCCCTTTTCCGGCCCAATACGACGTCGCCGATCGCAGCCGGCCGCAGCCACTCAATCCCGACGGCCGCCACAATTACGTGATTCTGGAGGCTGTCGGGCGCGGGCACTACGTCGGCTGCGTTCTCTCGGTGGATCACATCAACCCGCACCCTGGCTTCAGTTGGTTCGGCGAGGGCGACGACATGATCTTCATTGACGGCGAGGAGCAGCCTTCGCTGCACGGTACCGGCACCGAAGATTACTTTTGCGCCGCGTGGGGCTTTCCGGGCGGAGCATACTCGACGCCCTACCACGGAGTCTCCCTCGCCGGCAGGATGACGGTCCCGGACGGGTACGCGGGCAAGTGGAGCATGTTCCGCTTCCACATCGAGGATCCCATCTGTTTTGAGAAATCCATCCGGGTGACCATCGAGAGCGGTCACGCCAACGGGCACGCCAACGACATCTCCTCGGTCGCCTACTGGTACCAGCGCGAGCCGCACGCGCCCTTTCCGGCCTTACCGCCCGCCGAACAGCGTCTGCCCCTGTCGGAGCTGGAGAGCTTGAGGCGGTTCTGGAGGACGCTCTGAGGCGCGACCCGCAACCGGGCAGGGCGCCCGCGCGCGATCAAGGCCTTTCGGAAAGCAGGCGCATCAGCATCGTTCGGGCGGCTTGCTGGCCGGCGGCTTTCTTGCTGGCTCCTTCGCCGCGCGCGGACCAATCCGCGCCCAAGCGCACCTCGACCGTGAAGCGTCTGGCATGGGGCGGTCCTTGCTCGGCCACCACAGCGTAGCGCGGCGCGGGGAGGTTCAGCTCGCGCGCCGTCTCCTGCAAGGCTCCCTTGTAGTTGATCCAGTCGGAGCCGGGCTCGCTGGCGGGACGCTCCTCGAAGAGGTGCCTTTCGGCGAAAGCCCGCGCCGCTTCCAGGCCGCCGTCAAGGTAGATGGCAGCGAGCACTGCTTCCAGGGCATCAGCCAGCAGGCCGGCTTTGTCACGGCCGCCGCTGAGTTCTTCGCCCCGGCCCAGGCGAAGGTGCTCCCCCAGCCCCATGCGCCGGGCGATCCTGGCCAGATGCGGAGCGCTGACCAGGTAGTTCTTGAACGCTGAAAGGCGGCCTTCGCGCCACTCCGGGTGGCAGCGGATCAGGTGCTCGCTGGCCAGCAAGCCGAGGACGGCGTCGCCGAGGAACTCCAGCCGCTGGTTGTCCGCTTGGGCTCCCGGCGTCGCCTCGTATGCGTGCGAGGGATGCGTCAGGGCCCGTTCGAGCAGCGTTCGATCGGAAAAGCGGTAGCCCAGGACGGCTTCCAGGCGGTCCAGCTCACCCGCCATTCCTCTGCGCCGTGCGGCGGTCCTTCCGCGGGGGTTCAGCGGGAGGTGCGGCGACCCGCATCATGGCTGTTTGGCTTCCGGTTTCGGCGCGCCTTCGGCCGGCTTTTGCGCGGCCTGCTTCATCTGGTAGGCCCGCGCCCGTTCGGCTTGCGCGAACTGCTTGATCGTGGGGTGGGCGTCGGCGTCGTTCATGACCTTGTCGAGGATCGCGATCGCCTCGTCATGCTTGCCGGTCAGATTGTAGACATGGCCGAGACGCACCATGGTCGCCGGGTCCGGGTTGGCGGCGCCTTCGATGGCCAGCTTGAATTCCGCGATGGCTACGTCGTACTTCTTGCGGGCGAGGGCGGCGAGGCCGAGGGCTTCGTGGGCCTGCGCGGTGAAATCCTTCTTGGCCGCCTCCCACTGGTCATCCGGCACGTCCGGGCGCGGCTTGGGCAGCGTCTTGAGGATTTCCATGGCCTGGTGGGCGTACTTTTCGGCGCGGGCCAGCTTTTCTTCGCGGTCCAGATCGAACTCCCGCGTACGTTGCGCAATGCCGCTGGCCAGCATGAGCATGGCGTGATAGCTCTTGGGATCCACCTCGAGGGTGCGCTCGGCCCACACCACCATGTTTTCGAAATCGTTCTTCTGCTGGTAGGAAGCCGCGATCATCTGCATGGCGATGGCTTTGAACTCGGTATCGGCGAACTTGGTGAGCAGTTCCTGGGCCGCTTTGATGCGGGAGTCGGCATCGGGCGCCTGGAAGATGGCCATCACCGCTTCGGCCTCTTTCTGCGATTTGACTTGCGGCTGCTTCTGCACTTCCTGGGCCGCAAGGGGGGACAGCGATAAGCTGGCGGCCAGCATCAGGCCCGCCAGCATGCGGTACGTTTCTTTCATGAACGAATCCTTCCTGTGGTTTCTACGCTGATTGTACTTTAGTCGGGTGCAGGCCGGGGGCGGTCGCGCCCCAGGCTCGCAAGTCCTTTCTCGGCGGCGGCGCGCGCCGCTGCCGTGGCGCCCTCGACGGCTAGCGCCGCGCGATAGTGCGCTCTCGCCCGCTCGGGTTCGTCTGCGGCTTCGGCCAGGCGCGCAAGGTAGACGTGCGTCCAGCCGCGGGTCTGCGGGTCGGGGCCCAGTTCGAGGGTGCGCTCGAAGAGCTTCTCCGCCAGTTCCGGGTTCTTCTCGAGCGCGGCGATGCGCGCCAGGCCGTAGTAGCAGCGCGCGTGGAGATTCTTGTCGTCGGTCTGCCGCAGAACTTCCAGGTACGCCTCGCGCGCCTTTTCGAGTTCCCGCTTCGCATAGAGTTCTTCGGCTTCCTCCAGACGCGCCGCCGGGCCGCTCAGCCTCGGCTGCGGCTCAGCAGGCGCTGGTCGGGGCTGCGTGGGCGGAGCCTGCTGCGCGAACTCGACGCGGTCGAGCCGCAACGTCTCGCGGCGCAAGTCAATTCCCTTGATCATTTCCGGGAAATAGAAGCGCAAAGCCTGCTCCTGTCTCTCGTAAGCGGGAAGCGCCTCCGCGAAATAAGGCGCCAGGATGTAGCCTTCGCGCAGCGCCTGCTCGACCAGGGCTTGCCTGCGCGAGGCCGGCGCCATACGGCTCTCGATCGCCTTGACCAGGCACTTGGAGACCAGCAGGGGGAAGTCCTTCTTGTAGGCTTCGGGCAGCAGCGGGGCGCCCAAGGCGAAGTCCAGGAGCGGCTTTTTCTGGTTGACCTCCTCGGCGTGCCGCAGCACGATGGGATCCACCAGGTAGTGCAGGTAGGCATGCCGGATTTCGGCGATCTGCGGCTCGGTCGCGGGAGTCACCACGAGGAAGTAGTCGTTGGCGTAGTTGCGGACATGGACCTGGTTGGCGGGTGCCAGCAGCTCCAGATAGACTTGGAACCGCCGGCCCAGCACCCCGCTGGTGGGACTGCGCACGTACGCGTTGGCTTCGAGCACCGCGCGTGCGATCCCTGCGTGGTAACGTTCGATCTCGCGCTCGTACCGGCCCTGCGCCTGCTTCCACAGCTCTTCGATGCGGGTCTCGCGAGCAAAACGCGCCATCAACTTCTCCAGTCCCTGGAGCCCGAAGACGTCGGGCGGGAGCTGGTTGAGCAGGAACCTGTATCGGAAATCCGGCGGCCCCTGCACCGAAAGGGCGAAAGAGATGTACTGGCTCAGATCCTCCACCGGATCGCGTTGGCGGTGTTGCTCGAAGAAGGCTTTCAAGGCGGGCAGGCTGGCCGGCTTGCGCGCCTGGATCTGGTCGAGGACGGCGCGGCGCAGCTCCTCATCGGCAACGCGCAGCAACTGCTCGTGCGGCGCGGCAGCATGATAGGCGACGAGCACCGCGAACAGCGATACGCTGGAATCTAGC
>JANXAE010000158.1 GCA_025062235.1 Bryobacteraceae bacterium | reverse complement strand
CAGATGCAGGAGCTCATAACCCGCGGCCACATCTACGTGGCGCAGCCCCCGCTGTACCGCATCCGCAAGGGCAAGAAGGATTACTACATCAAGGACGAAAAGGAGTTCCTCCGCGAGATCCTTCGCCGCGCCACCGAGAATCTTGCCGTCGAGACCGCCCCGGAGGAGGGTGGCTCGCCCCAGCGGCTGGAGGGCGCCGAGCTCAGGAATTTCCTGGTTGCCCTCGACGAGTACCGTCACATGTTCGAGCGCATGGAGCGACGGCTACGCGACAGGCGCGCCGTGGCCGTGATCGCGGATCCGGCGCTGAATCTCGATCGCAAGGGCGACTTCGGCGTGCAGCAGAACCTCGAGGCGGTGCGCGAACGCCTGACGGCTGCCGGGTTGCCTGCCGAGCTGCGCTGCGACGAGGAACACTCTTCCTGGGCTGCCGTCTTCCGTGACGCCACGCAGGCCGAAAGGGTCATCGGCGTGGAGCTGGTCTCCCTGCCGGAGTACCGGCGCCTGCGCGCGCTCGCCCGGCAGATTGCCCCCTATAGCCGGCCTCCGTTCCAGGTGATCAAGGATTCCAGCCGCCATACCCTGCCCGGGTGGGAGCAACTGCTCGATTACGTCAAGTCCGAGGGCATGCGCGACGCTCAGGTTCAGCGCTACAAGGGCCTGGGCGAGATGAACGCCGAGCAGCTCTGGGAGACCACGATGGACCCGGAAAAGCGCACCCTGCTTCAGGTGCGCCTGGAAGACGCGGTCGAGGCTGAGGAGATCTTCTCCACGCTGATGGGCGAGGACGTGGAGGCGCGCCGCCGCTTCATCGAAGAGAACGCGCTCGACGTCCGCAACCTGGACGTGTGAGCGTGGCCACCTGCGCGCCGATCCAGTCCAAGGCGGCGGCAACCGCCGACTCGACCGCCGGATGCATGGGGCCTCCCAGCGTGGCGCAGTCGGCGGCTTCGACCGCCAGGATGCGGATGAGGTCGGGCCTGCCGATCCCCAGCGCATCCGCCACATCCAGCACCTCGCGCAGGCCCGCCCCGTGAAGCGCCCCCGCAGGCGCGGCCCGCAAATCGGCTGCATCGAAGCTGTAAAGGGTTCCCGGCTCCGCCTTCCCTGTCTGGATCGTGTCCACGATGAGCAGGCAGGAAACGCCACTGAGGTAGTCGAGGAGGGCGAGCCCCGATTCCGAGGTCTCCACCACCTCGAGACCGGGGAAGCGTCGCGCGGCCTCGCGGGCTACGAGAATGCCGAAAGCATCGTCGGCCAGCAGTTCGTTGCCGAGGCCGATCAGGCGGACTCGTCCGGCTTCACTCCCGGCGGATGCTTCCATCCGAATCGCGACGCAGCACGGCCACACGCTCGCCGCCGGCGTTGCGCACCTCGATCCAGAGCGGCATGCTGCCGGGCAGCGAGTGCGTGGCGCAGCCAAGGCAGGGATCGTAGGCGCGGAACGACATCTCGACCATGTTGAGCAGGCCCTCGGAAACGTTGGTCCCGGAGACGAGCGCCCGCGCGGCCTTCTCCACGCTGAGCGAAATGCGTGCGGCGTTGTTCTGGGTCGCGACGATCATGTTGGCCTTCTGGATGATGCCGCGCGAATCGGTCACGTAGTGGTGGATCAGCGTGCCCCGCGGAGCTTCGACCACGCCCACGCCTTCGCGCGGGGTTGCGGTGGGCACGGTGCGAACGTTGGGATCCGTCAGGCCGGGATCGTCCGCCAGCTCCTTCATGCGCTCGGCGGCGTAGAGCAGCTCGATCAATCGCGCCCAGTGGTTGGCCAGAGTGTGGTGTACGGGACGGCCGAGCGTGGCGAAGTATTCTTCGGCGGCCTGCTGCGCCAGCGGCGTGGCGAGCTTTTCGGCCGCGTTCAGGCGCGCCAGCGGCGCCACGGCGTAGACGCCGCTGTCGGGGCCGTCCGTGAATCCCTTCCAGCCGACGGGCTTGAGGAAGCAGAACTTCATGTAGCTCCACGGTTCGACCCGCTCGGCGATGTAGTCCACGTACCGGTCGGCGGTGAAGCTGGCGAAGGGTTTGCCCTCGGGTGTCACCACGCGGATCGAGCCGTCGTAGAAGTTCAGCCGGTTCTGCTCGTCCACCAGGCCCATGTAGTAGGTGCGGTGCGTGAAGGCGTCCGAGCGGATCAGCTCGACGTAATCGCTGTTGGCCAGCACCAGCCTGCGGAACGCCTCGAGCGAGAACAGACCGAACTCGACCGCTTCGGCGGCTGCGCCCTGGAACTTCCGGCGGTCCTCTTCGCTGAGCGGTCGGGCCACGCCGCCGGGCAGCCCGAACACGGGGTGACCGGCCTTGCCGCCTGCAAGCGCGATCAGCTCGCGCAGCTTGCGGCGCATGGCGATGACCTTCTTCCCGGTTTCGATACCCACCTTCGCGATCACGCCCAGCACGTTGCGCTCGGCGGCGGGAGCCTGCGGGCCCACGATGAAGTCGGGGCCCCCGAGGAAGTAGAAGTGCAGCGCATGGTCCTCGACCATGAAGGTCGTGTAGATGAGCTCGCGGATCTTCTTGCCTGCGGGCGGGGGCTCGACCTGATAGAGCGCGTCGAGAGCCTTGGTCGAGGCCATGTGGTGCGCCGTCGGGCAGACCCCGCAGATGCGCGAGGTGATCTGCGGCATGTCCTCTGCCGGACGGCCCTGAGCGAATTTCTCGAATCCGCGCAGCTCGGGCACCTGGAAGTAGGCTCGATCCACCGCTCCGTCTTCGTTCAAGAAGATCTCGATGCGCCCGTGTCCCTCCAGCCGGGTGATGGGATCAATCGTGATCCTGCGCGTAGTCAAGGTCTCGGCCATGGCGTCACCTCGCTGAAGCACCGTTGAGTCGCTTGCCCGGCAGCGGTGCGGCCGGCAGACTGTAGCGGTAGAAGGTCCCCGCCGGATCCGGGATGTTCTCCAGGATCTGGATGATTTCCGCCTCGTCGTTGCTTCCGGTGAGCGAAGCGATCGAGGACAGCGCCTTGGCGCCGAAGTCCCGCACACGACTGGTGGCGCCGAAGCAGCCGGTGCAGGGCATGTTGCCCTCGATGCAACGCGCCTCGCAGCCGGCGCGCGTCGCCGGGCCGAGGCAGAGGAGGCCCTGGGCGAGCAAGCACTTGTCGGTTTCGATGAGCACCTCGTGGGGCCGCCGGAACTGCCGGATGGCAAGCTTCTCCGGCTTGGTCTCGCGGCGCGGACACTCCTCGCACAGCGCCTTGTCGGGAGCCAGCACCGTCCCTGGCTCGGGCAGCCTGCCGGTGAGCAGCGCAGCGACCGCATCCGCGAGGAGCTTGGGCGTGGGCGGGCAACCGGGGATCGAATAATCCACGGGAATGACCTGTCCCAGCGTGCGGACCCTTTCCCAGAAAGCGGGGAGTTCGAGCGCCTCGCCGTTGGTCCCGTAATGTTGCGCGGGCAACGTGCCTTCGGGATTCACCGTGCTCGGGGATTCCGAGTACACGGCCTTGAGCAGGCTCTCGCGGTCGTAGAGATTGGCCAGGCCCGGGACGCCTCCCGTCTGGGCGCATGCGCCGAAGGCGATCACCAGCTGTGCCTTGCGCCGCAGCAGCTTCGCCATCTCCTCCTGCTCGCTCGTGCGGATGGCCCCGTTGATGAAAGCCGCGGCGATCGAGCCATCGGGCATGGCCTCGACATCGGCGCGCTTGAAGTCCATGGCCACGGGCCAGAACACGATGTCCACCGCGGCGACGACATCGAGCACCTTCTCGGCCAGGTCCACTACGGCTTCTTCACAGCCGCCACACGAGGCGCACCAGTAGAACGCGACTTTCGGTTTCATCGCACCGCCGCCTCCTCGACCGGCTCGGTCTGCTCGCACTTGCGGAAGGGACCCAGCGCACGCACCTGCTCCACCATCTCGTTGACTACATGGCGGAGGCGCTCGCCCTCGGAAGCCGAAATCCACTCCAGCCGGAAACGTTCCGGCTCCACGCCCATCTGCTCGAGCATGCGGCGCAGCAGATGGTAGCGCCGCAGGGCCTTGTAGTTGCCCTCCTGGTAATGGCAGTCGTTGGGATGGCAACCGCCGATCAGCACGCCGTCGGCGCCCTGCGCGAACGCCTCCAGTACGAACTGCGGGTCCACGCGGCCCGAGCACATCACGCGCACCACGCGGATGTTGGGCGCGTAGCGCAGGCGCGACGTGCCCGCCAGGTCGGCCGCCAGATACGTGCACCAGTTGCAGAAGAAGGCCACGATCTTGGGTTCGAAAACCGGGGCTTGGTCTTGCCCGACTGGGCCGGATGCTTCAGGCATATGCCGCCACTCCTTCCTTTCGATCAGCCCTTGTCCTGACGGGCCGCCTGCTCAAGCCAGCACGCCCAGGACCTCCTGGAAGATCTGTTCGTCTTCGAACAGATGCTGGCGGATGGAGGCCGAGGGGCACGCCGCCACGCAGGTGCCGCAGCCCTTGCACAAGGCCTCGTTGATCCGAGCCACGTTCTTTTCCGCCAGGAACGAGATCGCATTGTAGGGACACAGGCCCACGCAGGTCTTGCAGCCCGAGCAGAGCTCCTCGAGCACGTAGGCCGTGTTGGGTTCAAGCTCGATCGAACCCACGTCCAGCAACTGCATGGCTTCGGCCGCGGCCGCTCCCGCCTGGGCCACGGTATCGGGAATGTCCTTGGGCCCCTGGCAGCAACCTGCCAGGAAGATGCCATCCGTGAAGGTGTTCACCGGCGCCAGCTTGGGATGCCGCTCGAGGAACCAGCCTTCGCTCGAGCAGGAAATGTTGAACAGGCGCCGGACCTCGGTGGCGTCGGCCTGCGGCTCCAGCCCAGTGGCCAGGATCACCATGTCCACCGGAATCTTGCGCACCTGCCCGAGCAGGGTGTCCTCCGCCCTCAGGATGAGCTGGCCGTCGGTGTCGGCCGGGTAGACGTCGGCCACCTTGCCGCGGACGAAGTGCACGCCCTCTTCGGCCACCCGATTGTAGAACTCCTCGAAGGCCTTGCCCGGCGTGCGCATGTCAATGTAGAAGTTGTAGACCTCGGCGCCGGTGCGTTCCTTGACCAGGTGGGCCAGCTTGAGCGCGTACATGCAGCAGACGCGCGAGCACCAGCGGTTGGTGTGCTCGTCGCGGCTGCCCACGCAGTGTACGATGCCTACGCTGCGCGGCTTGCGCCCGTCGCGCAACACCAGCTCGCCCCCCGTCGGCCCGCTGGCGTTGATCAGGCGCTCCACCTCGAGCGCGGTGTAAACGTTGGGATAAACGCCGTAGCCGTAATAGGGGATGCGGGAGGCGTCGAAGGGTTTGTAACCGGTGGCCAAAATGATCGCGCCCACTTCGATGGTCTCGATCGTCTCCTGCTGCTTGAAAT
>JANXAE010000157.1 GCA_025062235.1 Bryobacteraceae bacterium | reverse complement strand
CATTGCGACTGTAAGCGGCGTAGGGGACGACCCTGCGGCCGGGCAGCAACGCGAGCTCCAGATCCGTGGCCCGGCGATAGGAGTCCAGGGCGCGCTGGTTCAGCAGAACGCCGCGCTCGATGGTCGGATCGGCGAAGGAGGGCAAGAAGTTGAAGTACTGAATGTTCCGGTAGTCCGCCGTGAAACGCCAGGCGTGGGAGCGACCGATCTCCAAACGGGCGGTGTTGTAAGGATCGCCGCCCCAGGAGCTCATGCGCAAATCCATCCGATCGAACAAGCGACCGCTGGAATCCTGCCAGGTGGCATCCAGGCCGAACAGTTTCGGTCCCTCGCCGAGGTTCACGACGCTGCGGTAGGTCTGGAAGTCGCCGCCAATGCCGCTGAGCAGGCGGTAGCCGAAGTCCAGATGCCCGCCCAGAGGCTGCTCCCGGGCGGACGAGGCCTGGCTGTCCTGCGCGGGCTGCTGGGCCAGCGCCAGCGAGATGGGAAGGCACCAGAGCAAGCGCTTCATCGCATGAACCCCCGGCTCACGAACGACCCGTGGATCCTGGTGTGACAAATGGTGCAGTTGCGGTACCTTGGGCTCTGCAAGTCATGCAAAGCCGGCGGGGTGCCGCCGAGGGCAGGCCGCGAACCGACGTTGGAATGGCATTCGAGGCACAAGAAGCGCACTTCCGCCCGGGTCAGCATGCGCGGGTTGCGAGAGCCGTGCGGCTCGTGGCAAGCCTTGCAGCCCTCCAACCGGACCGGCGGATGTTCGAAGGGGAACGGCCCTCGCTTGTCAGCGTGGCAGCGCAGGCAACCCGGCTCGTTCGCCGAGACGATGCGAAGGGAACCCGACTGCTTGCCGCCGTGCGGGTCATGACAATCGGCGCAACTCATGGCGCCCTCCCGCAGAGCGTGTGCGTGGGGGCGTTGGAACTCGGCCCACTCGGCCACATGGCAGCTCGAGCACAGGCGATTGGCCGCAGCGGGTGCCTTCAAGGTCAATTGCTGCGGTTGGCCGTGCACGGTATGACAGGCGGTACAGGCCACCTGATTCCGGCTATGGGCGCTCGCGGCATGCCAGCGCTGCGAGATCTCGGCGCCGTGACATTCCAGGCAGGTCTGCTCCGCGCGGGCCGGGGCCAGTTTTGCCGGGTTGAGAATGTCGGCAGCCGCGCCGGATTCTGCATGCTTGGCGCCCGGTCCGTGACAGGCCTCGCAGGCGCGGCCCTTCCACGGGCCGCGCGTGTCCGCCCTCTGGTGCGGATTCCTGCGGAAGTTCTTCACCAGTTCGGCATGACAGGCCGCGCAAATCTCCGATCCGGCGTATTCGGCAGGCTTCTGCGCCTGCCCCTGCGACGAAGCGAGCCAACTGAACAAGAGCGTGGCCGCCGCGGAGGCAAGGATGGGACGGGGGCCGCGGAGGTGAAGCCCCCGGGTCAGCGGAGGAGGAGTGTGAGTCGCGATTGCGCTCCGCGGCGACCAGCGCATGGATCCGTCTCCCGGGTGCGGGAAACCCGCCGCTAGCGGGCGTGCACCCGCTGGACGGAAAACTCGCTGTTTCCGCCGTGGCAAGCCGCGCAGGCCTCGCCGAGCTTGTCGGAAGTGTTGGTCAGCGCATGCGCCGCGGCTGCCACGCTGGTATGGCAACTCAGACAGGCTGCGGTGGCCGGACCCATCGGGTCGAAGCGGCCGCGCGGCGTGGTTACCGACAGCAATCCCGCGCGCAAGGGCAGGTTCTGGCTGCCGTTCACGTGGCAGGCATCGCAGTTGCGCAAATCGCCGGGGTAACGCACGTGCGTGTAATCGTAGCGCACCGCCCCGCGGCCGTAGACCACATAGGGGTACTCGTTCCGCTCGCCCAGATGGATGCGGTGGATCATGAACCGCATGTCAATGGACTCGGGCGGTAGCTCGGCGGCGGGACGGGCCCCGCGGTCGGTCGTGACCGGGTTGTGGCAAATTACGCACTGCTCGATGCGATTGCGGTTGTCCCCATGCAGGCTGAGGCTGGAGTGGCACTGGTTGCACTTGGCCAGGCTGACGACCTCGCGGCGCGGAGCCACCGGGGAGCCGTCCACGGAGAAATAGACGACCTTGTTGACGCCGGCATCGCGCACGCTGCGCTGACGCCGCGTACCCGCCAGCAGGTACAGCGTCCGGTAACCCTCGATTCCGATCGCGTAGGTTCCTCGAGCGCCAGCCGGGATCGTATAGCTGAACGTGTAGGTGCAGACGCCGTCAGCACCGCAACTGGAACGCAAGGCATCCTCGCTGACGTAGGTGGTGTAATCGCTGGTGGGACCGGCCAGCACCAACGCCAGCCGACTCATTTCCGAAAGCGGGATCGGCTTTCCGCTGCGTTCCTTCACCGTGAAGGTTACGGTCGGGCGCCTGCCGGCCGATCCATCGGTAACGCGGAGGATGTCGAAGACCACGCCAGGCAGATCACGCGAAAAGCGCGGGATGGTATGCGCGCCCAGAACCGAGAGGTCGAACTCCAACTCACCCTGGGGCACGTGGCAGGTGCCGCACATGTTGTCGCTGAGCTGAGGCAGGTTGGCGTGGTTTTCTCCGGTCATGAAGTTTACGTTGTCATGGCAGGAACCGCAGGCCGCCCGGCTGGGCCTCAGGAAGGCGCTGGCCTGCGCAACCCCAGGCTTCTGCTCGTGGCAGAAGGTGCAGTTGCGGGGATCGGCGGGGAAAACCACCGAGGAGTAATCGAAAACCCTCTGCTGGAACCCCACCACCCGGAAGGGCCGCCCGGCGCGCACGCTGGGAAGCTGGCTCCCCATGTGGATGCGGTGGGTGAGCACAGGCATGTCCATGCTCTCGCCGGTGTCGGGGTCGATCGTCTGCGGCGTGTGGCAAAGCACGCAGAGCTCCATGCTGCGGCGGTTGTCATGGGCCGAGAGCGGATCGTGGCACTTGTTGCAGGTCTCGGTCCGGATGACGTCGCGCACTACCGTGACCCTGGACCCGTCAGGGACCCACACGTACACATCGTCGTCGTAGTTGATGATGGAATCCAGATTGAACTCGGCCAGGTTGCGCGCCGCCCACGCTCCGATCGCGTGCGTCGCCGTCCGGTCGAAGTTCGCGGGTGCTCGGGTGCGGAACGTGTAAATGTACTCGCCCTCGGCAACCTTGCTGAAGGTGCCCCCCACGTCGAAGTACGCCTGTTCCGCGCTGACCCGGGTGATCGGACTGGTTTGCACCCGGGTGGTATAGGCGACGTATTGGCTCTTTCCCTTGGGGATGTACGCTGCGGTCAACCGCACCGAAATCGGTCCCGGCGTGGTGACGCCATCCAGATCGAGCGGCAAGCCCCGCGGGTCAGTCACCCGGAAGCGCGCCTTGATCGTCCCGTCGGATTCGATCGAGGCCGACAGGATCTTCAGGACCAGGCCGGGACGCACGAAATTCACCAGATTGGGATCCGCATAGAAAGCCTTCTGGTCTGCGGTGTACACCGGCCTGTCGGGACTGCTCAGAAGGACTGCTGCACCGATGACGGCGACCAACGCGATCGCCATCCGGAACCTGCTGCCAGCGCTCGTGAGCAGATGCATGGTCGGGCGCCCTCCAATCCCAGTAAGTATAACCCGGAACGTTCATGTAGCAGTCAAGTAGCCAAACCAATGGCTCAAGATGGCGCCAATGGATAAAGACAGTTACGGATCCGTTGAGTGGGGGAAGGGTGGGTGAAATCGCCTAGGGTGCGCCAAATTCCACCATGGCGAAACTCAACACGCGCCGCCAAAATCCCCAGCCCCCATCGGTGCTATCGAGCCGATAGCCGAGGGAGCGCGTCGCGCGCATAGGATTCCGCCACGCGCTCCACGGCCCGCGGGTCTTGGCGAGCCTTATCGGAAAGCCCTTCGGTCCGTTCGCGGCCCAGACGGCAGCAACGGTCCCGTTCTTCGAAAGCCTCGGCATGGACCGCTACATTGAGCGGCCGTCACCCCCAAGAGGGGCTTCCGCCGCGCGGCCTCGCCTCCGAGCAGCTAGCAACCCGATTGCAGCCCCGGCTTCCGGCTGACCCTGCGCCTTCGGAACCGGTCGCAGCGAGCCCAGCCGCCGAGATCCGTCGCATCGTCGGTGCGACCCAACGCATGCCTGTGCGCCGAACGCCGAGAGGTTCAGGGCCGGTCGGCACGCACGCTCTCGAAAGCCGCCGCAAAAGGCATCGCGCTTGCATCCTGCTCGGCGGGCTCGACACCCTCCGGCATGGCGCGCAACAGGAACCGTACGGCCCCAGTACAAGCAAGAAGCGACCGCGTTCCCTCGTGATCCGGCGGTTGGAAGACATAGCCGGGGCGCCCCTTGCACCCTCCCAAGAGTGACCCGGGCCGGATTTCGCTCAGGCGCTCCGAGACATGACAGCGCGCCCGCGCGCTCGAACGCGTGCGCGGAATCGCTCCCTGCCCCCGCCTTGCGGGCGGCCGCTTGCGCACGGCGGGCCGTGCACGATGGTCTCGCGCCGTTGAAAGTCTACGTGCGGCAGCGCATTCCTCCGGCAGACAACATCTTCCAAGTGCCGGAGACTCCCGAAAGCGCCCGGGCCCAGAAGGCGAGCCACCGCGCCGCCGGGCTGGCGCAAGGCGCAGGCCGAAGCTACAATGGTGGCGGGGTATGAACAATCCGGATTCCACAACGCTGCAACCCAGCCCGACGCAGCTTCGCATCAAGAGGACGCCCAAGGCCCCCAGGCAGCGTATGCCGCTGCTGGAAGATCACCTTCGGCGCACGACCTGCAAGGAGGTCGCGCTTGGCTTCACCCTCGAGCAGGCCCGCGCCGAGGCTCTCCGCTGCCTCGATTGCCGGGATCCCAAGTGCGTCGAGGCGTGCCCGCTCCACATTGACGTAAAGAGCTTCATCGCCCGCATCGTCGAGGGCGATTACCTGGGCGCGGCGGCGAAGATCTTCGAGCAGAGTCCCTTCCCTGGCATCTGCGGGCGCGTCTGTCAGAAGGAGCTCTACTGCGAGAAGGATTGCCTGCTGGGCAGTCCCAAGACGAAGCTGGAGCCGGTGGCGATCGGCGCCTTGGAGCGTTTCGCGGCGGATTACTACCGGCATGCGGGTGAGTCGCGTCTACCTCCGGTTCCGCCCTGGAACGGGATGCGGGTGGCCCTGGTCGGCAGCGGGCCCGCTTCGCTCATCACCGCCTTCGATCTGGTGCGCAAGGGCTACAAGGTGACGATCCTGGAGGCGCTGCACGAGCTGGGCGGCGTGCTGGCCTACGGCATCCCGCCCTTCCGTCTGCCGCGCGACATCATCCGCGAGGAGCTGGACCATCTGCGCGCGATGGGGGTGGAGTTCCGCACGGATTTCATCGTGGGCAAGACCTGCACGCTGCCGGAGCTGTTCCAGGCGGGCTTCGATGCGGTCTTTCTGGGAACCGGCGCCGGCCTGCCGCACCTGATGGGCATCCCGGGCGAGAACCTGATCGGCGTCTACACCGCGAACGAGTTCCTGACTCGCATCAACCTG
>JANXAE010000156.1 GCA_025062235.1 Bryobacteraceae bacterium | reverse complement strand
CGACCTGAAGGTCATCTGCGTGAACAACTTCGTCTACGGGATGACGGGCGGGCAAACGGCGCCCACCACGCCGATCGGCGCCATCACCACCACCACGCCCTACGGGTGCTACGAACCGGCTTTCAACCTGCCCGCCCTGATGGACGCCGCGGGCGCCGTGTACGTGGCGCGCTGGACCAGCTTCCACGTGCGGCAGCTCACCCGCGCCATGGTGGACATTTTCCGCAAGAAAGGTTTCTGCTTCATCGAAGTCATCACCCCCTGCCCGTCGCTCTACCAGCGCAAGAATCGCATGGGTGAGGGCCTGGACGCGATGAAGTATTACAAGGAGCGGAGCAAGGTCCGTCATGGGGCGCCCACCTCGGAAGTCGCCCTCACCATGGACGGCGACATCATCGTGGGCAAGTTCGTGGACCGCGACCGGCCCGAGTTCATGGATCTCATGCGTGCGCAACTGGCGGCGCAACTGGGCGAGCGTTACGTCGAAGTGGAACACCTGGTATGCAGTTGACGGAAATCCGCATCGCCGGCTTCGGCGGCCAGGGCGTCATGCTTTCGGCGCACATCATCGGCAAGGCCGCGGCGGTCTATCAGGGCGCCTACGCCACGATGACGCAGAGCTTCGGCCCGGAGGCGCGGGGGGGCGCGGCCAGCGCCCAAGTGATCCTCTCCGACAAGCCGATCCTCTATCCTTACGTGACCCGCCCCGATGTGCTGGTGGCCATGTCCCAGGAGGCTTACAGCCGCTTCCTGCCAGAGTTGAAACCGAACGGGCTGCTGCTGATCGAAAGCGACCTGGTGCGGCTTTCGGACCTGCGTGCGGGAATCCGGGTTCACTCTATCCCGGCCACGCGGCTGGCCGAGGAGCTGGGGCGCCGCATGGTGCTGAACGTAGTCATGGTGGGTTTCTTCGGCGCCATCACGGGCCTGCTGGAACCCGATGCCCTTCGCAAGGCGGTCATTGATTCGGTGCCGCCGTCCACTCGCGATCTCAACGTACGTGCTTTCGAGCGGGGCTTCGAGTACGGATTGAGCACGCTGCACGGCGAGCGCTCGGCGGAAAGCGAGCACCCGGCGCTTCCCCTGGAAGCTCAGGAGTGAGTCAGCCGGCTGCGGTCACACGGCGGGCGAAGGACAGGATCTCCGGCTTCACCAGCGCCTGGAAGTCGCGGAAGCGCAGGTAGACGACGTCGCGGTGAGTGCCCGCGTTGAAGGCGATCATCTCCTCGGCGGCCAGTTGTGCGTCCACGTACACGGGAAGGCCGAAGAGGTTGCCCAACGGCGGCATGGCGCCCAGTTCGCATTGCGGGAACAGTTCGCCCAGCTCGGTCTCGGTGGCCAGCCGGAGCCGGCTCACGCCCAAGTCCTTGCGCAGTTGTTCCAGGTCCACTACGCAATCGCCGCACAGCACGGCCATGCCGTAGCCGTTTTCGCTCAGGAAAACGACCGTCTTGGCTACCTCGTGCGCCGGGATGTGCTCGGCCGCCGCCACTTCGCGCGCCGTATATGCCGTCGGATGCTGGGTGTGCCGGTACTCGACGCCGTTCGAGTCCAGGAATTCCTGCAACTTCTTGAGCATGGCCATGGAAAGCCTCCCTTGCGCCCGCCCGGGCGTCCAAGCCGAATGTACCCCAACTCCGGCAGGGAATCAATGCCGATCCGCGCGACTCAGCGTGCGGCCCCCAGTCCGATGCAGGCGATTCCGGCCAGGATGAGCAGCAATCCGGCGCACTTGTTGCGGGTGACCCGTTCGCCGAAGAACAGGCGCGACCAGATCATGGTCCAGACGTAGCCGAGCGAAACCAGGGGGTAGAGAACGCTCAGCTCGCCCCGCCGCACGCCGAGCACAAAAAAGTAGGAGGAGAACACGAACAGGGCCACGCCCGCGGCCAGCCGGTAATTGGTGAGCAGGTGGCGCAGGCTGAAACGCATCCGCGTGGCGCCGGACTTCAGAAAGACCGCTCCGAAAGAGCCGATGAAGGAGGCCGCCATCACCAACAGCATCGAGGAGAGCGGCGTCGCACTCATCGCCCGGAATCCCTCCCCAGGATGCTCACGCCCGCCACGATCGTCGCCACTCCCAACCCCTTGGCCAGGTTGAAAGTTTCGCGGAACAGCCAGACCGAGAGCCCGGTGACCCATACGTAGGTGAGGGCAATGATGGGGTACAGGATCGAAAGTTCCTCGTCGCGCAGCGCGAACACGAACAGCACGGTCATCAGACCGTAGAGCACGTAGCCTCCGACCAGCAGCGGATTGGCGAGCATGGCCAGCGGGCTGATGCTTTGCTCGAGTTGCGAGGCGCCCAGTTTGATCAGCACCTGTCCTGCGGCTCCGAGCAGGGTGCAAATGACGGTGAGGCCCACCGACTGCCTTCGACTCAGCCGGATGCGTGGCTCCAAGTGTCCTCCGAATCCAGTCATCATAACCGATCTTCCGGGAGCCTCCCCGAAGGCCGGTCAGCGCGGCTTGGGTTTGAGGCTGGGGGGCTTGCGCGGGGCGGGGACTTTCTTCGGGGTTGGCGGCTCCGGCGGAGGTTCGACCGGGGCGGGCTCCGGGGGTTCGACGGGCGGGGCTTCCGCCTCCCTGCACTCGCCGGCGTGGATCAGGAAGCTCGCCACCGTCTGCCATGTCCCCGCCCTGCGCTCCAGCACGTAGGATTTCGATTGGGCGTCGGCCCGCAGCCGCCAGTCGGTATTCGCCTCCGGCAGGCCTTTGCGGGGCAAGGGTTGCTGGCTGATCTGGCGTAGCATCCAGCTTTCCCCACCGGTCTTCGTTTCGTAGAATTCGTAGCGCCCGGCTTCGCCCTCCGAGAAGCGATCGATCCACAGCCAGCCGTGGTTGCGGTCTTGAAAGTGGAAGTGCTCGATCAGGCCGATGCGGGATTCGCTCCAGACGGGGCGCCGTCGCCAGGTCCTGCCGCCATCGCTGGTGATGAGCAGGAACGGATCGCGGGGCAGGGCGTGCACGAAGTATCCTGCGACCCATCCCACTTCGAAGTCGGCGAAGCGGATTTGGTCGAGGCCCGCGCTGCGGATGCGCTCGTGTGGCTCGTACCAGGTTCTGCCGTCATCGTCGCTGGCCAGCAGGATGGAGGCCACGGTCGTGGTTTCGGTGTGCAGGTTCCCGGTGAGAAAGATTTTCTGGCCCAAGCGGGCAAGCTCGCTCAACTCGAGGTAGACGGGGCAAGGATGTTCGTGAGGACAAGTGAGTGAAAGGGCGCGGATGTCCTCCTCCGTGCACGGGGAAGGGATGCGCATGGGTGTGCCCGCATTGACGAGCACGGCGGGGCGCCCGGGCTCCTGCCCCGTCTGCCCGGCAATGGGGACCAGCAGAGCCAGCGTCAACATCCAACGCATGGCTTCCACCCTCTCAATGCAACCAGGCCTCGAGGCCGCGTTGCAGCAACGCCGCGCCCGCGATGCCGATCAGCGCGGGAAGGAGGACCGGGAGCGTCCCGCGCCGTTGCCAGTCGGCATGCACCGCGTGATAGGCCAGATAGAGGAAGCTCCCTGCCGCCAGCCCCAGCGCGATGCTCACTCCGCTCAATCCCAGCCATGCGCTGACGGCGGATTCGACCGCCGCGCCCAACGGCGTAAGCGCCTGGATGGCAGCGCACCAGGCGCAAGCCGCGGCTCGCGAGCCCAGAGCGGCGTGCAGGATCACGCCCAGGGCGATGCCCTCCGGGATCTTGTGCAGGCTCACTCCCACCAGGACCGCGCCTCCCAGCGCTCCAGCGTTGGGTTGGGCGGAGGCCGCGATGCCCACGCCGTCAAGGAAGGCGTGGATTCCCGCCGCCACCAGCAGCGGCAGCGCAAAGCCATGGAGGGTGGCCGGGCAGATGCTGTGATCGTGGGTGTGGGAGCAGGCCGGGCACACCGGATAGAGCCAGCGTCCCACGGCCCACAGCAGTACAAGCCCGGAGGTGAGGAAGCCGGCACTGGCGGTCCAGCCGTTCTTGTGGGCCAGCTCCGGCAAGATGCCGAAAAGGACGAGGCCGCTCAGCAACCCTGCGCTGAAGGGGACCATGCGGCGCGCCCAGCGAGGCGCCAGGGTGAGACGCAAGCCCGCGGCGGCGCCCGCGATGGCGATGAGCGCGGCCGCTGCTCCCGCTGTGACGGGCGAACCCGCCAGGCCCATGATTCAACCTGCCTTCCCCGGCTTCCCCGGAGCCGACCACGGCGCGCCTGTACCGCACCGACCAGACGCAGCCGCTACTCCTCTTCCTCCTCTTCGGCGACTCCCGCCTTGGCGGCCTTGGCGGCGGCGATGATCTTCTCAGCCTGTTGCTGGGGTACGAAGTCGTAGTGGCTGAGTTCCATGGTGAAGGACGCGCGGCCCTGCGTCATCGAGATCAGATCGGTCTGGTAGGTGAGCATTTCGGCCATCGGCACTTGGGCGCGGATGATCTGGGTGCCGCCCCGGATCTCCATGCCGGTGATGCGACCGCGACGCCCGTTGAGGTCGCCCATCAGGTCGCCGGCGAATTCCACCGGCGCTTGGATCTCGACGTTCATGATCGGCTCGAGCAGCGCCGGCTTGGCCTGCTCCATGGCTTTCTTAAAGGCCTTGCGCGCGGCCAGCTTGAAGGAAAGCTCCGAGGAGTCCACTTCGTGGTAGGCGCCGTCGTAGAGGATCACGCGGAAGTCCACCACCGGATAGCCTGCCAGGTAACCCTCCTCGGCGGCCTCCAGAATGCCTTTCTCGACGGCCGGGATGTACTGTTTGGGAATCGCGCCGCCGAAGATCTGGTTGACGAACTCGAACTTGGCCCCGCGCGGCAGGGGCTCCATGCGGATGCGGCAATCGCCGAACTGGCCGTGACCGCCGGTCTGCTTCTTGTGGCGGCCCTGCACGTCGGCGGTGCCGCGGATCGTCTCGCGATAGGGGATCTTGGGCGCCTTCAGCGTGACGTCCACGTTGTAGCGCTTCTTCAGGCGGCTGACGACGACCTCGACGTGCTGCTGCCCGCTGCCCGCCAGCAGGAACTCCTTGGTCTGGGCATCGCGATAGAAGCGCAGCGAGGGATCCTCTTCGAGAATCCGCTGGATGGCCGCGCCCATGCGGTCTTCGTCCTGTCGCGAGCGCGCTTCGATCGCGTAGGCGATGGAGGGCTCGGGCAGCGAGACCGGCGGGTACTGGATTTGCGCGGCCTTGTCGCAAAGCGTGTCACCGGTCAGCGTTTCCTTTAACTTGGCCACGGCGCCGATGTCGCCCGCGTGCAGCTCCGTCACGGGCACCAGGGTCTTGCCCATCAGGCAGCCGATGTGCGACAGCCTCTCCAGCGCGCCGGTGCGTGGATTGTAAAGGCTGGCGTCGTTCTTGATGACCCCCGAATAGACCTTGAAGTAGCTGACCCGGCCGGCGTAGGGATCGGCGACAGTCTTGAAGACAAAAGCCGACGGGGGCTCGTCGTCCGCGATGCGCCGTTCGATTTCCTGCTCGCCGGCCTTGCCGCGCACGGGGCCACGCTCGACGGGAGCGGGGAAGAAGTCCACCACGAAATCCAGGACGCGATCGGTTCCCATGTTGCGCAGGGCCGATGCACAGAGCACCGGGAACAGGCGGCGCTGCCTGACTGCCTCCCGCAAGCCCTCGATCAGATGTTCGGGCGAGAGCGTGCCCTGCTCGAAGTATTCCTCCATGAGGGCGTCGTTGCCCTCGGCGACC
>JANXAE010000155.1 GCA_025062235.1 Bryobacteraceae bacterium | reverse complement strand
CTCGGGCTGATCCCGGAGCCGGAGCTTCAGGAGCGGATGCGGCCGGGTGGGGTGTGGCAGACGACAGCGCAACCGGTGATCGAACCGGCAGGAGGACGTTACCCCGGTCCGGTAGAGGTTCGGATGCGTTGTCCCACCGAGGGCGCCTCGATCGCCTGGACCACCGAGGTGGGCGACGACGCGAGCTGGGAGCTTTATACGCGCCCGATCCTCCTGGAGCGCAGCGCCCGCGTGCGAGCGAAAGCCTGCCGCCTGGGATGGCACGACAGCCCCGAAGCGGTGGCCGAGTTCGTTCTGGGCGCTTAGCGGCACAATGCCCAAGTGCGGGGCGCTAGCCGGGAAGCCATTGCACGCAGGTGGTTCGGCGCGCGGTGCCCGGGCACCGCGAGTCAGTTACCGTCGTGCGGCTAGCGAGAAGGCCCAACGCGGGCGGCGAGAGCCGCTCGCGAACCGAATCGCCCCAGGGCAAGCCTGCCAGCCGCCGGCCCACCACCAGTGGCATACCCTCGCGGTGCGCAATGCCCGTGCGCGCGCGGGGCCGGACTCACTGGCCGAGTTTTTCGAGATAACGTGCCACGGCCTCGATGCCGCGCCAGAGGTTGGGCAAATGGAATTTCTCGTTGGGCGCGTGCAGGTTGTCGTCGGGCAGGCCGAAGCCCATCAGCACGCTGGGGATGCCCAAGTGTTGCTGGAAGACGCCTACGATGGGGATCGAGCCGCCCGAACGGACGAAAACAGTTTCTTTTCCGAATGTTTCCGTCAGGGATTCCGCCGCTGCACGCACGAAGGG
This sequence comes from Bryobacteraceae bacterium, assembly GCA_025062235.1. Classification (GTDB taxonomy): domain Bacteria; phylum Acidobacteriota; class Terriglobia; order Bryobacterales; family Bryobacteraceae; genus DTHT01. The sequence goes on along the minus strand of JANXAE010000155.1, from coordinate 4,946 downwards.
ATTCTCCGGATCCACGAGCGAGGGCCCGGCCGAGTGCAGAACGCGGACCTCGGCGCGCACGCCGCGCGGGCAGACGGCAGCGACGGCTTGGCGGAGCTGCTCGGCGGCTTCCTGGGGCTGTTGGTCTGCGACCAGCCGCATGCTGACCTTGGCGGTGGCACGGGCCGGAATGACCGTCTTTGCGCCCTCCCCCGTGAAGCCGCCGCGGATGCCGTGCACTTCGAAGGTCGGCCGCGCCCAAGTGCGCTCGAAGACGCTGTAGCCGGGTTCGCCCACCAGATCGGGCACGCCGAGCTCTTCGTCCCGGTAGCGCTGCTCGTCGAAGGGCAGCCGTCTCCAAGCTTCGAGTTCCTTGGGGCTCGGCGGGCGTACGCGGTCATAGAAGCCGGGAATGTGGATTCTCCCTTCACGATCCTTGAGGGCGCAGACGATTTCCGCCAAGGCTTGGAGCGGGTTGGGCGCCGCCCCGCCGTAGAGGCCTGAGTGGAGGTCGCGCTTCGCCCCCTGCACGTCAATTTCCGCGTAGACGATGCCGCGCAGGCCCACGCAGATGGTGGGCAGGCCGGCAGCGAACATTTCCGTGTCGCAGATCACGGCAGCGTCCGCCGCCAGTCGCGGCGGGCGCGAGGCGACATAGGCCGTGATGTGACCGCCGCCGGATTCTTCCTCGCCCTCGACGAGGAAGCGGACGTTGACGGGCAGCCGACCGCGGGTTTTCAGCAGGCCCTCGACCGCCTTGACGAGGATCCAAGTCTGACCCTTGTCGTCGGAGGCGCCCCGCGCGTAAAGATTGGAATCGCGGATCTCGGGCTCGAAGGGGGGCGATTTCCATTCCTCCAAGGGATCCGGTGGTTGCACGTCGTAGTGCCCGTAGAGCAACAGCGTGGGTTTGCCTGGTGCACCCAACCACTCGGCGTAGACCAGCGGGTGCCCGTTGCCCTCGATGATTTCCGCCGAGGATAGCCCGGCTGCCTCGAGCTGATCGCGCAGGAACTCGGCTGCGCGTCGGACGTCGGCCGCATGCTCGGGCAGGGTGCTGATCGAAGGGATACGCAACCAAGCCTTCAGGCCCTCCAGGAACTCTTCTTGGTGCTCGCGGTAGTAGTCAAGCATGGCAGTCCCCTACAGTTTAACAGCGGGCTTGTCGTAGCCGAGCGATACGCGCCGGCTGGCGATGCAGTGCAGGGCAGCGAGCACCGAGGCGGCCAAAGGCGGTGCGGGGTGACGTGCGATGGCGCCCAGCAGGCCGAAGAACGCGATGATGCTCAGGCCCACCCAACGTGCCCGGGGCAAAGGTGGCGGAGCGTGGCGGCCTGCGGCGAGCATGGCGGTGCTCACCGACCACCAGCCCAGGAAGTTCAAGCCGGGCACGCCGAAATACCATCCGTGCGCCTGCCATCGCCAAAAGTCGAGGAAGCCCGCGGCGACGGGCTCGATGGCCAAGTCGATGAAGACCATCCAGAGGCCGCCCGCCGCTGGACGCAGGGCGAGAGGACCGGGCACGGCGGCTTCGAAGCTCTTGATGTAACCGATCAGGACAAGCCAAGCGGCGGCCATAGCCAGGGGAACTCCTGCGAGCTGCGGCTGCAAGCGGGAAGTGTAGGAATAGGGGCCGAAAGGCAGGCCCGTCGTCGTTCCAGCCAGTTCGATGATCCAGCCTGCGACCGCAACCGCGGCCAACCACGCCCTGGCGCCCGGCGCATAGAGCAGCATGAGGAGCGCTGCCGTCGCGAGGAATGCCGTTGCCCCCCAGTGGGCACCGGGCGGGGTGGCATCCGTCCAATACACAGCGACGCCACCGAACCACAGAACGGCGTAGCTCGACCAAAGGGTGACCCGCAGGAGACGCTTCGGCATGTTCGCCATCAGGCCTGGAAGTCCTGCTGGACCAAGCGAGCGACGATCTCGGCCGACAAAAGCACCATAGGGATGCCACCGCCGGGGTGATAGCTGCCGCCGGCGCAATAAAGGCCGCGAGGCCATCGGGCACGATTCGGTGGCCGCAGGAAGGCTCGACGCCAGCCGTGGGAGTTGTCTCCGTAAATGGCGCCGCCGGGTGCCAGGAAACGAGCGGCCATTCGGCCCGGGTGCCAGACCTCGGCGACTGCGGCGCGCTGTTTCAAGCCAGCGAGTCCCGAGCGTTCCAACCGGGCGAATATGCGATCCACGGCCTCGCGGACGGACTGCTCGTCCCAGCAGGCGGCGGGATCGGCCGGCGCATTCGCCATCAAATAAAGAGCCTGACCTCCTGCGGGAGCGCACTCGGACTCCGCGGGTGCATGGACATAGACGGTGGGATCCCTGGGAAACCGGCGGCGGGAGAACAGGTCCTCGAACTCTTCGCGGTAATCCTCGGAGAAAAACACGGTGTGGCGGTGGAGTTCGGCGACCTTGCGCTCGAAGCCGAGCAATACCACCAGGCCGGAGAGGGAGCGGGTGGCGGGACGGGTGCGGATCGGTTCGCCCAGCAACAGCGGCAAGGAGGCGGAGTCGCCCGTGTAGACGATGACCTCGGTCTGCAGGCGCGCGCCACTGGCGAGGCGCACGGCACGAACGCGGGCGCGCTCGTGCTCGATCCCGACGACTTGCTCGCCGAGCCTCAGCTGCACCCCCGAGTGCCCGGCCCATCCCACCAGCGACTCGACGATGCGGTACATGCCACCCTGCACGAACCAAACGCCGGTGTGATGTTCGAGGAAGGGAATGACGAGCAGGGTTGCGGGAGTGAGGTAAGGAGACGAGCCGACGTAGGTGGGGTAGCGCAGGTAGACGCGACGCAGCCGTTCATTGCGGAGCAGCCGAGCGACGACCCGGGCGTAGTTGCCCCAAGCGTAGCGCAGGGGCAGCTGGCGGAGGGTGGACCACGAGGGCGAGCGCGAAGCGGCCAGGGGATGGTTTCGAAAGAACGTTTCCCTCGAAACGAGGTAGATGCGGCGCCCCACCTCGTGCAACCGACGCAGGCCCTGCACGTCGGCCGGCGCGAAGCTGGCGATTTCCTTCAGCCACTCCTCCCAGCTTGCGGGAACGGCCAGCCGCGAGCCGTCGGGAAAGACGTACTCGGCGTGGGGGTCGAGCCGCCGGATTTCAAGGTGCTGTTCGAGTGGCTCGCCCAAGTCGTGGAAAAGCCGCCGAAGGACCTCGGGCATGGTCAGCAGGGTGGGACCTGTGTCCAAGCAGAAGTCCGCGGCGCGCCAGCGATTCATTTTTCCGCCCGGTCGCTCGCCGTTATCGCAGACGGTGACGGTGAGGCCGAGCCGGCGCAGCCGAAGTGCGGCGGCAAGGCCCGAGAGGCCGGCTCCGATGACGACGGCTCTCATGCCGCGCGGTACCTCCGTCCCTTCCATTCGACTCCGCCGTGATGGAAGCGCCACCAGCTGGAGAGTCCCAAGGCGAGGAGAAACGCCTGGGCCACAGGGTGGAGGGCGCAGCTCCAGAGGGGATGCCGGAAGCGGAGGGCCAGCAGGAGGCGGGCGGCCAACACGGCGGCAGCAGCGAACCAGAATCCGCCCAGGAAGGGCACCAGGAAGGCCAGGGCGTGAAAGCTCAGGAAGAGCCAGAAGGATAGCGGCGCGCGGAAGGCGGGGTAGAAGTTTTTTTGGAAACCGCGCCAGATGCCGGATAGGCTTTCGTACATGCGGGTAGAAACGAGGCGCTGACCATCCAGGCAGAGGGAGCGCTCGCCGCGCTGTCGCCAGATGCGTGCGAGCAGGGTGTCCTCGAACAGCTCCGTGCGGACCGCGGCGTGACCGCCGACGCGGTGATAGGCTTCGCGGCGGGCCAGCATGAAGACGCCGTGCGCCAGCCCCAAGGCGGGGTTGGACGGCTGGCGGATGGCTAGCGGGGCAGGATAGAGGGTAAAGACGACGAAATTGAGCATGGGCATCAAGAGCTTTTCCCAGAAGCTCTCCATGCGCAGGCCAGGCCAACAGGAAAGCAGGGTCAAGCCGCGACGTTCGGCTTCGGCCAAAGCCCGCGGGATTGCGCCCGGGGTGAGGACGGCGTCGGCGTCAAGGAACAGCAGCCATTCCGCACTGGCGGCTGCGGCCAGCGTGTAGCAGGCGAAAGGCTTCCCTCGCCATTGCGGGGGGAGGGGGCTTGGCGGGATCAAGCGCACGCGGGAGTCGCGCCGCGCATAGGCGAGGACAACCTCGGGGGTGGCGTCGCGAGAATGATCGTCGTAGACGAGGACTTCGCGCACGCCGTCCTGTTGGAGCACGCTGTCCAGACAGGCTGGGAGCTTGGCGGCTTCGTCGCGGGCCGGAATGAGCACAGAGACCGGCGCGGGGGCCGCACGCCGGGGATCAACCGCTGGCCAGAGGATCACGTTGGCCACCACCACCGCGAGGATGCAGGCAGTGAGGAGGGTGAGAACGATCTCCATAGAACAATTCTGCTGTTCCTTGTTCCAGCCAAAGCGCGAAGGCCGCCAGCTCGCCCGCGGCTGGGCGCTGCGGGAAGTGTTGGCGGGCGATGGCGATGGCGCGGGCGACAGCACCCCGCAGCTTCTGGTAGAGATGCAGGGGGACCTCGCCCGGCGCCAGAACCGAGCGGTGGTGGCGGAGGTCCTGCTGCGCTGTCTTGCCGGTGCGGGCCTCGGTGGCGAGCGCGTCCAGCAGATCGTCGCGCATTTGATAGGCCTGTCCCAGCAATTCTCCGAACTCTTCCACCGCTGAGAGAACGTCTGCCGACGCACTGGCCAGGCGGGCGGGGGCGGTTACGGCGAAGCGGATCAGAGGCGAGGTCTTGCGCAGGCGGTCCGCTGCCGTTCCCGACAGATCCGCTGCCTGGCCCCCGATCATGCCGTCGCTGCCCACCACGCGCGCTGCTTCCTCCACCAGAGCGGGCCAGGGCGCCAGCAGTTCGAAGGCGCGCGCGAACAGAGCGATTGCAGTGAGTGTCGCCATGGCTTCGCCGAAGACCGCATGCAAAACCGGCAGATGGCGCCG
>JANXAE010000154.1 GCA_025062235.1 Bryobacteraceae bacterium | reverse complement strand
TTCCAGCTCAGCGGAGAAAGTCATGGGCGTTCTCCCTGGTCACCAGGCCGGTGCCGATGTCCACGAATTTCTCTACCGGCTCACCGCGAGCGGCCCGGATGGCCTCCCGGACGGCGCGGTAGCCGATGCGCTCCGGGAATTGGGCGACGACCGCGTCCATGCGGCCTTGCAGTACGGCGCGTACCGCCTCGCGGCCGGCGTCGAAACCCACCAGCACGATCTTGCCGGTGAGATTGCGCGCGGCGATCGCTTCCATGGCCCCCAGCGCCATCTGGTCGTTGGTGGCGAAGACCGCCCGCAGGTCGGGGTGGCGGGTGAGCAGGTTCTCCATGACGGTCATGCCCAGGGCGCGCTCGCTGTTGGCCGGCTGGGCGCCGACGAACTGGACGCCTGGAACCTTGCGGACCACCTCGAGGAAGCCGGCGAGGCGGTCTTCCTGGGTGGCGACGCCCAGCACGCCGCGGATGACGGCGACCTTGCCCCGTGCGCCGATGGCGCGGAGGATGAACTCGGCGGCCATGCGTCCGCCCAGGCGGTTGTCAATGCCGACGAAGCCCGCGCGGTGGGGCCATGGGATGTCGGTATCCACGATGAGGACGGGGATGCCTGCGGCGTGGGCCTTGTCGAGCACCGGGATGATCTCGGCCACGCCGGCGGGCGCCACCGCCAGGGCGGCCACGCGCTTGAGGATCTGGTCCTCGAGGATGGCGACTTGCTGGTCAATGTTGATTTCGCGCTCCGGGGCGAGCACGGCCAGACGCACCTCGGGGTCTTCGCGGGCGGCCTGTTCGGCCCCGGATTTCATGCGCTGCCAGAACTCGGAGTCCAGCGCCTTGGTGACCAGAACGATATCGAGTTTTTTTGTTCTGTTGGAGCGGGCGCAGCCCGGGCCGGCGAGCGAGGCTGCCAGGCAGCAGGCAGCGAGAAGGAGCAATCGGCGTCGCGACATCACGAACTCCTCTGTGCGGCGCGCTGGCGCACCACGTCCACCCAGACGGCGGCCACGATGACCGCGCCGATGACGACGGTCTGCCAGTAGGCGGAGACGTCGAGCAGATTGAGGCCGTTGCGCAGCACGCCCATGATGAGCGCGCCCACCAGCGTACCGAGCACGGTGCCGACGCCGCCGAAGAAACTGGCGCCGCCGATGATGACGGCGGCGATGGAATCCAGCTCGGCGCCGACGCCGGCCAGCGGGAAGCCGGAGTTCATGCGACCGGCCAGGAGGACGGCCCCCGCGCCGGCCATCAGGCCGCTGAGGGCGTAAGCCAGGATCAGGCGCCGGTCTACGGGCACGCCGCACAGCAGCGCCGCCTGGCGGTTGCCGCCGATGGCGTAGAGGTCGCGGCCGGGCACGGTGCGGGTGAGGAACAAGTGAAAGAGCACGCAGAAAACCAGCACTACGACGACGGGCATGGGTACGCCGAACAGCGCGCCGGCGCCCCACAGGCGGAAGCCGGCGGGCAGCTCGGAGATGGGAAACCCGCCGGTGAGAACGAGCGCGAGGCCGCGTGCGACGTTCATCATGCCCAGAGTGGGGATGAAGGGATGGGGCAGGCGCAACTTGGTATAGAGCACTCCGTTGAGGGCGCCCAGCGAAGCGCCCGCTGCGAGGGCCAGAAAGATGGCGGCGCCTGGCGGAGCGCCGGCCTTGAGCGCCATGGCGGCCAGAACCGTGCAGAGCCCGAGCAGCGAACCGACCGAGAGATCAATGCCCGCGGTGACGATGACCGTCAACTGCCCCAGGGCGAGCAGGGCGTTGACCGAGGACTGCCGGAAAACGTTCAGCAAGTTCTCCAGGGTGAGGAAATGCTCCGACAGCAGGCTGAGGGCGGCGCACATGAGCACCAAGGCCAGCAGGGGACCGAAGCGGCGCAGGGCTCCCGAGACGATGCCCGAGACGCCGAAGGCAGACAGACTCATGGGACTCCTCCGGTAGCCAGGCGCATGATGGCTTCTTCGGTGGCCTGCTCGCGGGGGAGCTCGCCGACCATGCGGCCACGGTGCATCACCAGCACGCGATCGGCGAGCCCGAGGATCTCTTCCCATTCGGAAGAAACCAGCACGATGGCCGCGCCGCGCTCGGCGAGCCGGCGGATGAGTTCGTAGATCTCGGCCTTTGCGCCGACGTCAATGCCGCGCGTGGGTTCGTCCATGAGGAAGACGGAAGCCCGGGCCAGCAGCCAGCGTGCCAGCACGACCTTTTGCTGGTTGCCACCGCTCAGGGAACTCACCGGGATGTGCGCGTCGGCGGGACGGATCCGCAGGTCGCCGATGAGAGCTAGCGCGCGCGAGCGTTCCTCGGCGGGGCGGAGCAAGAACCGGCGACAGGAAGGCAGAACCAAGTTCCACACGACGGGAGCGCGGGGGATGAGCCCTTTCATCTTGCGGTCATCCGGAACCAGCGCCATGCCCAGACGGATGGCGTCGCGAGGCGAGCGAATCCGGACGGGCCTTTCCTGAAGCCAGATCTGGCCGGCGTCAAAGGGGGCAGCGCCGAAGATGGCTTCCAGCAGCTCGGTGCGGCCGGCGCCGACCAGTCCGGCCAGGCCGACGATTTCTCCTGCGCGAACGTGGAAGCTCACGTCCTGGAAGCGTCCGCGTGCGGTGAGGCGCTCGACGCGCAGGGCACAGGGGCCGCGAGGCGGCGGTCCGGGAGGCGGGAACTGCTCCTGGGCGGGGCGGCCGACGATGTGGCGGATGAGCTCGTCGTGGGGCATCGCGGCGATGGGGGCGGAGGCGACGCGACGACCGTCGCGCAGGACGGTGACGCGCCTTGCGATCTGGTAGATCTCGCGGAGGCGGTGGGTGATGTAGACGACGCTGACGCCGCGCCGTTCCAGGCGCGCGATGACCTGGAACAGGCGCGCGACCTCGCTTTCGGAGAGGGCGGCGGTGGGCTCGTCCATGATGACGAGGCGGGCTTGAAAGGCGAGGGCACGCGCGATCTCGACCAGCTGTTGCTCGCCGACGCCGAGGCTGGCCACCGGCGAGTCAGGATCGAGGGGTCGTCCCAGCTCGGCCAACAGTTGTCGGGCATGATCGCGCATGCGGCCCCAGCGCACCAAGGCGGGAGGACCCTGCGCGTGGCGGCCGAGGAAGATGTTCTCTGCGATGCTGAGCTGCGGGACCAGGGCCAGCTCCTGGTGCACAAAGGCGATGCCCAACTGGCGGGCTTTGCGGGGATCGAGCGCCGGCAAGGCGCGGCCTTGCCAGAGGATGCGTCCTGCGTCGGGCTGGAGGACGCCGCTGGCGATGTTCATCAGGGTGGACTTGCCGGCGCCGTTTTCGCCCACGAGGGCGTGGACCTCGCCGGGCAACACTTCGAAGCTGACGCCGTCGAGAGCGACCGAGCCGCCGAAGCTCTTGCGAATCTGTTGCATTTCGAGCAAGGGGACGGTCATCTGGGCTCCGGGCAGGGCGGTGGGGCCGTGGACTGGCGGAGGACGAGCTCGCCAGGGACGCGGAGGACCTCGTCGGCTTGCTCGCCCTGGATCAGCTTGAGCAGGATCTCGGCGGCGAGGCGGCCCATCTGGCGGCGGGGCTGGCGAACGGTGGTGAGCGGCGGCTCGGCGTACTCGGCCACGAAGAGATCGTCGAAGCCGACGATGGAGATGTCGCGGGGCACGCGGAGGCCGGCCTCGCGGATGGCTTTCAGTGCGCCCAAAGCCGACATGTCGTTGTAGCAGAAGACGGCCGTAGGCGGGTCGGGCAACGCCAGCAGTTTTTTCATGGCTTCGTAGCCGCCTTCGGGCCGGCCGTCCCCGTGGCTGACAAGCTCGGGGACGAAGGCGAGGCCTGCGCAATCGAGAGCCTCGCGGTATCCGGCGAAGCGTTCGCTGTCGGACTGGTAACCGAAGCGGTCGCCCAGGTAGGCGATGCGGCGGTGGCCGAGCTCGACGAGCAAGCCGGTGGCCTGACGGCTGGCTTCGAAGTTGGCGATCATGACCGAGTGTACGAATTCGCCGGGGTGCTGGTTGTTGACGAGGACGATGGGGACCTGCATCGAGGAGAGCATGGGGGTGTAGAGGGCGCCGACACGGGAGGAAGTGACGACGATGCCATCCACGCGGTGCTCTGCGAAGGAGCGCACGACGTTCATTTCGCGTTCGGGTTCGGCGTTGGAGTTCGCCAGGAATACGGAATAGCGGTGTTCGTTGGCGGCCTCCTCGATGCCCGAGACGACTTCGGCGACGAAGGGGTCGGCAATGGTGGTGACCACGACGCCGATGGTTTGGGTGCGGCGTGTGACGAGGGAGCGGGCGGCGGCACTGGCGGTATAGCCCTTTTCCTGGGCGATTTTCTGGATGCGGGCGATGGTTTCGGGCTTCAGCAGGGGGCTGTTGCGGAGTGCGCGGGAGACGGTGGAGTGGGAGACGCCTGCGGCAGCTGCGATGTCTTTGATGGAGACGTTCCGCAAACGTGTCCATTCTACGTGAGGCGGCGGAGCCTGTCAACCGAAGACCCGGATTTCGTCGGCGCATGGGATCCGGAGGGTGCGGGCGGATTCCGCTTGACAACGCTCGAAGGGGGAGTTATAAGTAGTGCGAACCTGAACACGTATGCACGAACCGCCGCGGCAGGGCCCCCGGGCTGGAAGGCCCCGTATGTGCATTGTTGCCCGGCGGTCATCAGGGGTTAACAGCACCGCGCTTCAGTGGAGATCCAGGAGGTAAGCACCGTGACCGTGTCGTTTCCGGGCCGGCGCCCTGCGGCGCTGAGCGTGCTGATCGTCTGGCTGTTGGCTGCCGCCCCCCTGGGCGGCCAATTCGAGACTGCAACCGTACTGGGGACCATCCGCGATCCATCGGGCGCAGTGGTCGCTGCCGCCAAAGTCACGCTGGAGAACCTCGAGACGGGCATCAGCGCGACCACCCAGACCGATGAAATGGGCAACTATCATTTCTTCAACGTGCGCGTGGGAACTTACCGTGTCCGCGCTGAGGCGCCGGGCTTCAAACAGGCGGTGGCCGATGCCTTCACGGTGACGGTGGCGGCGCGGCAGCGTGTGGATCTGACGCTCGAGGTGGGCACGGCGACCGAGAGCATCACGGTGACGGGCGCGGCGCTGGCCCTGGAGACCGAGACCAGCTCGCGGGGCACGATCGTAAGCACGCAACAGGTCGTGAACCTGCCGCTGAACGGCCGCGCATACGCGGACCTGGCTCTGCTGGCGCCGGGCGTGCGCAGGAGCATGATCGCCAGCTCCCGCGACGCCTCCTTCAACGTCAACGGGATGCGCAGCTCGCAGAACAACTTCCTGCTGGACGGGGTGGACAACAACGCGTACGGAACCTCGAACCAAGGTTTCTCCAACCAGGTGGTGCAGATCACGCCGGACGCCATGCAGGAGTTCCGGCTGGAGACCAACAACTACAGCGCCGAATACGGGCGTGCGGGCGGAGCCGTGATCAACGCCACGATTCGCAGCGGCACCAACCAGTTCCAGGGCGCGCTGTGGGAGTACCTGCGCAACACGGCGCTCAATGCCACGGGCTTTTTCAAGCCGGTGCAGAACCGCAAGCCGGTGCTGATCCAGAATCAGTTCGGGGGCGCGCTCGGCGGGCCGATCCGGCGCGAGAAGGCGTTTTTCTTTGCGGACTACGAGGGCTTCCGGCGAGTCTCGCGCACGGTGACCTTCGCCACGATTCCCACGCTCGAGATGCGCCGGGGGATTCTGGGCGTTCCGATCATGAACCCGTACACCGGCGAGCGCTACATGGACGGGGTGGTGCCGGAGAGGGCGATCACGCGTTTCGCGCGCGAGGTGTTGAACGATTTGCCGGA
>JANXAE010000153.1 GCA_025062235.1 Bryobacteraceae bacterium | reverse complement strand
ATCGCGACGAAATTCATCGCCCGCGAGGGAGTGGCCTGAGGAGCGAGGAGCATGAAGGCGGAGAAGTTTCGGGAGCTGGAGAGCAAGGAGCTCCGGAGCCGGCTCCAAGAGATCAACGAGGAGCTGCTGCGCCTGCGCTTCCAGCTTTCGCTCGGGCAAGTGGAGGCGCTCAAGAAGTACCGCTTGCTCAAGAAGGACCGGGCGCGGGTGCTGACCATACTGCGCGAGCGCGAGCTGGCGGCCGCCAGGGAGGGCGCCAACTGAGCCATGACGGAACAAGCTAGGCACGGGCACAAGCAAGAGAAAGTCGGCGTGGTGGTCTCGACCAGGATGCAGAAGACCATCGTGGTGGAGGTCGAACGCCGCGCACCGCACCCGCTTTACAAGAAAGTCGTCGCGCGCCGCAAGAAGTTCTACGCCCACGACGAGGAGCAGACGGCGCGCGTGGGAGATGTGGTGCGGATCGTCGAGTCGCGTCCTCTGAGCCGGTTGAAGCGCTGGCGGCTGGTGGAGGTGATCCGCCGCGCGACGCTGCCCGAGGTGGAGGCGCCCGTGGAGCCGACCGAGGAATTGCGTTGAGGAGAAGGCCATGATCGGAATGCGAACCATCCTGGAGGTGGCCGACAACAGCGGGGCCCGCAAGCTCCAGTGCATCCTTCCCGAAGGCGGTGACAAGGGCTTGCGGGCGGGCCTGGGAGACGTGGTCACCGCCAGCGTCAAGGAGGCCACCCCGGACTCGCCCATCAAGAAGGGCAAGGTCGTGCGCTGCGTGATCGTGCGCATGCGCAAGGAGACGCGTCGCAAGGATGGGACGTACATCCGCTTCGATTCCAACGCCGCCGTGCTCATCAACCAGGACGGCGAGCCCATCGGCACGCGCGTCTTCGGGCCGGTGGCGCGCGAGTTGCGCGAGAAAAAGTTCATGAAGATCGTCTCGCTGGCCCCGGAGGTGCTCTGATGGCGCGGCGCAAGAAGCTCGAGGAGCCGTTGCGCATCAACCTGCGCAAGGACGACACGGTCGAGGTCATCGCCGGGCGCGACCGCGGCAAGCGGGGCCGCGTGCTCAAGGTAGACCGGTGGCGTGGCCGCGTGCTGGTCGAGGGCGTCATGATGGTCAAACGGCACCTGCGGCGCAATCCGGCGCGCGGGATCAAGGGGGGCATCGCCGAGCGGGAGAGCCCCATCCACGTCTCCAACGTCATGATCGTCTGCTCGAGCTGCGGTCCCACGCGCATCGCGCACAAGGTGGAAACCGTGGGGGGCAAGAGCCGCCGCACGCGCATCTGCCGCAAGTGCGGTGCGCCGCTGGACAAGAGGGCGTGACAGATGGCAGCCAGGCTGAAGGAGTACTACCGCAGCACTGTGGTTCCCGCGCTGATGAAGGAGTTCGGCTACAAGAACGTGATGGCCGTGCCGCGGCTGGAGAAGATCACCGTCAACATGGGGCTCGGAGAGGCGAGCCAGAACCCCAAGCTGCTGGACAGCGCGGTGCAGGAGCTGGCCCTGATCGCCGGGCAGCGGCCGGTCATCACCCGGGCGCGCAAGTCCATCGCCGCCTTCAAGCTGCGCGCCGGCATGACCATCGGGTGCATGGTGACCATCCGCGGAGACCGCATGTACGAGTTCCTGGACCGGCTCATCAACGTGGCGCTGCCGCGCGTGCGCGATTTCCGCGGCCTCTCCACCAGGAGCTTCGACGGGCGGGGCAACTACACGCTGGGCCTGCGCGACCAGCTGGTGTTCCCCGAGATTGACTACAACAAGGTGGACAAGATCAAGGGCATGAACATCACCATCACCACCACGGCCCGGACGGATGCCGAGGGGCTGGCCCTGCTCAAACACCTCGGCGTACCGTTCCGGCAGTAACAGGGCAGGAGGAGTGCGGGACAGCACATGGCCACGGTAGCCAAGATCGCCAAGGACAAGAAGCTGGCCGAAGCCAAGAAGAAGGGGATCCCCAAGCTGCGCGTACGGCACCGCAACCGCTGCTGGCGCTGCGGACGTCCGCGCGGCTTCCTGCGCAAGTTCCAGCTCTGCCGCATCTGCTTCCGGCAACTTGCGCTGGCGGGCGAGATCCCCGGCGTCATCAAGGCGAGCTGGTAAGAGGAGCGGCGCATGACGACGGACGTGATCGCGGACATGCTCACGCGCATCCGCAACGCGCTGCGGGCACGGCAGCCCAAGGTGGACGTGCCCGCGTCCCGGCTGAAAACCGAGATCGCGCGGGTGCTCAAGGAAGAGGGCTACATCCTGAATTACAAGGTGGCCGAGGAGGGCGCTCGCAAGACCATCAAGATCTACCTCAAGTACCACAACGGCCGCCCCGTCATCAGCGAGCTCAAGCGCATCTCGCGTCCCGGCTGCCGGATCTACGTCGGCCGGGACCAGATCAAGCCCGTGCTGGGCGGCATGGGCATCTCGATCCTGAGCACGCCCAAAGGGGTCATGACCGGGCGGCAGGCCCGTCGTGCCGGAGTGGGAGGCGAGCTGCTGTGCGTGGTCGAGTGATCGGCGGCGCCGAGTGAGGCAACCATGTCGAGGATAGGCAAGAAACCGATTCCCATCCCCCAGGGGGTCAAAGTCAGCGTAGGCCGCGAGCTGGTGGTCGAGGGCCCCAAGGGGCGGCTCACGGTGCCTGTCCCCCAGGGCATCCGTGTCGAGCAGCGCGACGGTCAACTGGTGGTGGAGCGGGAAAGCGACCGTTACGCGGCGCTGCACGGCCTGACGCGCGCGCTGGCCGCCAATGCCGTCGAGGGCGTCTCCAAAGGGTTCGTGCGCGAGCTGGATATCGTGGGCATCGGCTACCGCGCCGAGCAGAAAGGCCGGGTGCTCGTGCTGAGCCTCGGCTATTCGCATCCCATCGAGTTCGTGCTGCCCCAGGGCATCGAGGCCAAGGTGGACAAGATGACGCATATCGTCATCAGTGGGGCGGACAAGCAGTTGGTGGGACAGGTGGCGGCGAACCTGCGCGCCCTGCGCCCGCCCGATCCCTACAAGAACAAGGGCATCCGATACAGCGACGAGAAACTGCGCAAGAAGGTGGGCAAGACCGGAGCGGGTGGCAAATGATTCAGAAGATCCCGAGGAATCAACTGCGGCTTCGCATCCATCGGCGCATCCGCAAGAAAGTGCGCGGCACGCCCGAGCGGCCGCGGTTGGCTGTGTTCCGCAGCCTGCGGCATATCTATGCGCAGGTGATAGACGACACGCGCGGCCACACGCTGGCGGCCGCCTCCTCTCTCGAGAAGGGCCGCACCATCGCCGGCGGCAACGTGCAGGGCGCACGGGAGGTGGGCCGTCTGGTCGCCGAGCGGGCCCTGGCCAAGGGCATCCGCAAGGTGGTCTTCGACCGTGGCGGCTACCGTTATCACGGCCGCGTGAAGGCTCTGGCGGAAGCGGCCCGCGAAGCTGGACTGGAGTTTTGACGCCATGGCAGCCCTACCGAAGATTCGACCCGTTGACCCGCAAGGGCTGAACCTGAAGGAACACGTGGTTTCGATCAACCGCGTCACCAAGGTCGTCAAGGGCGGCAAGAATTTGAGCTTCTCGGCCTTGGTGGTCGTGGGCGATCCCGAGGCCAAAGTGGTAGGCTTCGCCACCGGCAAGGCCCGCGAGGTCCCCGCAGCCATCAAGAAGGCCATCGAAGCCGCCAAGAAGAATCTTTACAAGATCCATGTCAAGGACTACACCATTCCGCATGCCGTCATCGGGCGCTTCGGCGCGGGCGAGGTCATGCTCAAGCCGGCGCCCGAGGGCAGCGGAATCATCGCGGGCGGCGCGGTGCGCGCCATGATGGAGGCCGCAGGCATCGCGAACGTCGCGACCAAGTGCATCGGCTCGCGCAACCCGCACAACGTGGTGCGCGCCACCATGGACGCCCTGATGCAACTGCGCGATCGCAATCAGGTGGCCGAGATGCGCGGGCTGCCGGCCGAGAAACTCTGAGGAGGTAGCCCGGTGGAGCAGGGCAAGATCCGGATCAAGCTGGTGCGCAGCCTGATCGGCAGGCCGGAGAAGCAGCGTCAGATCGCGCGCGGGCTGGGCCTGCGGCGGCTCAACCAGGTGGTCGAGCGCGAGGATACTCCGGCCATCCGGGGCATGATCCGCAAGATCCCGCATCTGGTGAAGGTTCTGGAGTAGGCCGTCATCCGGCCAGGAGTGGGCGATGAATCTGAGTCAACTCAAGCCTCCCCCGGGGCAGAAGCACGCGCCCAAGCGCGTGGGTCGGGGCATGGGCAGCGGGCACGGCAAGACCGCGGGCCGCGGCACCAAGGGGCAGAAATCCATCAGTGGTTTCCGGCGCATGCGCGGCTTCGAGGGCGGGCAGATGCCGTTCCACCGCCGGCTGCCCAAGCGCGGATTCACCAACATCTTCAAGAAGGAATACGCCATCGTCAACGTGGGACGACTCGAGAAGCTCGAGGGCGACACGTTCACGCCGGAGATCCTGCTCGAGCGCCGCGTCATCCGCAAGCTGGGCGACGGGCTGAAGGTGCTCGGCGGCGGCGACCTCACCCGCCCCATTCACGTCCGCGCCCACCTGTTCTCCAGATCGGCGCTCGAGAAGATTCAGGCGGCCGGCGGCAAGGCGGAGCTGATCGGCCCGAACCGCGGCTAGCCGGGGGCGCAGGCCATGCAGAAGTTCTTCGAGGCGGTCGTCAACGTTTTCCGCATCCCGGATCTGCGCAAGCGCGTGCTGTTCACGCTGGCTCTGCTGGCGGTGTACCGCTTCGGCGGCCACATCCCCACGCCGGGTATCAACACCATTCGCCTCGAGCAGTTCTTCGAGCAGAACCAGGGGACCGTCTTCGGATTCATTGACCTGTTCTCCGGGGGCATGTTCCGGCGGCTGACCATCTTCGCGCTGGGCATCATGCCCTACATCACGGCCTCGATCATCCTCCAGTTGCTCACCGTGGTGATCCCCACGCTGGAAAGGCTCCAAAAGGAAGGCGAGCTCGGCCGGCGCAAGATCACGCAGTGGACACGCTACCTCACCATCGGCCTTTCCGCCATGCAGTCGTTCGGGATCGCCACGGCGCTGATGAATTCCGAGGGCGGCTTCGTGCTCAACCCGGGCATCGGCTTCATCCTGATGACGATGCTCACGCTGACCACGGGCACGACCTTCATCATGTGGCTGGGCGAGCAGATCTCCGAGCGCGGCATCGGCAATGGCATGTCGCTGATCATCTTCACGGGGATCGTGGTGGGCTTGCCGGGGGCGATCGGCGAGATCTACACCAACGTCTTCGTCACCCGGCAGTGGAGCGCGCTCCAGCTCATCATCATCCTGCTGATGATGCTGGCCGTGGTGGCCTTCATCGTGCTGGTGGAGCGGGGCGAGCGTCGCATTCCGGTGCAGTACGCGCGGCGCGTGGTCGGCCGTCGCCTGATGGGCGGCCAGTCCACCCATCTGCCGCTGAAGGTGAACGCGGGCGGCGTCATCCCGGTGATCTTCGCCAGCTCGGTGCTGACCTTCCCGCAGACGCTGGCTCTGGTGCCGGCGGTGCGGGATATCCCCTGGTTGAGCGCCATGCTGAACGCCATCCGCCACGGCGAGCCGCTCTACGCGCTGCTCTACGTGGCCGGGATCATGTTCTTCTGTTTCTTCTACGTCTCGATCATCTTCAACCCCAACGAAGCCGCCGACAACATGCGCCGCTACGGCGGCTTCATTCCCGGCATTCGCCCCGGCCGCCACACGGCCGAGTACATGAACCAGATCCTCACCCGCATCACGGTGGTGGGCGGCCTCTATCTCTCGGTGCTGTCGCTGATCCCGGAAATCATGATCTCGGGCATCAAGCTGCAACACCTGCCGCTGATCGGCAACTGGATTGACACGTACTTCCC
>JANXAE010000152.1 GCA_025062235.1 Bryobacteraceae bacterium | reverse complement strand
CCGAGCCCCCGGACATCTTCGTCCTCGGCGAGCAGGGGTTCCGGCGGGTCATGCGACTGGAAAGGACGACGCCCGGCGCCTATCGCGGCCGCGTGCGCCTCGGCCAGGCCCGCGGCATGCTCCGCGTCCGCCCGCTGGAGGAGTCCCGGGCTTTTCCCGAAGCCGGCCTGTACCTGGAGGAAGCGGAGTTCGCCGGCTACGGCAACAACCCGCGCCTGCTCGAGCAACTGGCCGCAATCACGGGCGGCCGCTTCGAGCCTACCCCCGCGGAAGTCTTCCGCCAGCGCGGACGCAGTGTGACTGTCAGCCGGCCGCTGTGGCCCCTGCTGCTCGCTGCGGCGCTGCTGCTCAATCTTGCCGAGATCCTGCTGCGCAAATGGCCGGGCGTCGTCGAGGCGCTGACGGCCCGCCCGCGCGCCGGGCGCGCCGCCGCCTGAGCGCGCCCGGGAGAAGCTATACAATGGGCGGGCATGAAAGCTGCCCTCGCCGTATCCGCATTGCTCGCTCTGCTGCGGGCCGCCCTCCCGGCGAGCGTCGAAGTCTGGGCCGCACCCAGCGTGTACAAGATCAGGCCGGACGACTCGCCGCAGGCGGCCAACCTCGTCTGGGACGGTGCTGCGCGGACCGTTTCGATCGCTGGCGCGCGCAACGAGCACGTGCCGTTTCAGCTTGTCATCTCAGCGCCGCCCCCGCCCAGTCGCTACGTTCCCGCTGCCTCCGGTTTCTTCGTCGAAGCCGGCGACCTGGTCTCGGGTAGCGGCCGCATTCCCCGGGGGCAGATCCGCCTTTTCCTCCAACACTACGTGCTCTGCCCCGCTCCCTCCAGCCCGGCCGGGGGCGCAGGCTTCTGGCCCGACGCGCTGGCGCCGCTGACTGACCCCTTCGCCATGTCGGCCGAATTCCGTCGCGCCGTGCGCAACCGTCCGTTGTGGATTGACGTTGTCGTCCCCGAGCAAGCGGCGCCGGGCGACTACGAGGGCGCGCTGCGCGTCACGCAGCACGGCAAGCCCGTTGCCGAACTGAAACTGCGGCTGAAAGTCCACGACTACGCCTTGCCCGCCCAGTCGCGCCTCGTCACGTACATGGGTCTGTCTGCCGTGCGTCTGGCGCGTTTGCACAACCTGCGGGAGGGATCTCCGGAAGCCCGCCGCCTGCTCATGCGCTACCACCAGTTCCTCTACGAAAACCGCATGGAGCCGTGGTTCAACGAGCTGCTGGAACCCGAGATCGAGCGTAAGGGTGCGGACATCCGGGTCAACTTTGACCGCGCCGCCTACCAGCAGTATTTGAACGCCTGGAAAACCAAGCGCGTGGTGCTGGAGTCGGCGCCGGACCGCCTGCGCCGTGTGCTCGATGGCGAGCCGTTCTCGGAAACCTTCAACCGTCAGGTGCGCTCTTACCTGAGCCAAGTGGCGGCGTGGTTCCGCGAGAACGGCTGGGCCGACCGGCTCGTTTTCAACAGTCCGATTGACGAGCCCAACACCGCCGAGCAGTACGAGCAGACTCGGCGCTGGGCGCGACTGGTGCGCGAAGCCGCGCCCGGCATCCCCTTCCTCGTCACCGAAGCGCCCGTGCCCGACCGGCCCGAATGGGGCCCTCTGACGGGCTTTGCCACGCACTTCTCCGTTCACGGCAACGCGCTCAACCGCTCGGACGTGCTCGAAGCGATTCGGGCCGAGCAGCAAAAAGGCGGCGAAATCACCTGGTACATCTCGTGCGACCAACGGTTCCCGCAGCCTAACTATTTCATTGACGGGCCGGCAATGGATCCGGTCATGGTGCCCTGGATCACGTGGCGCCTGCGCTTGGATGGCATTCTCTATTGGGCGCTCGACTTCTGGTCGCAGACCGTGGATCCCTGGCTGAATCCCAACACCTATCTGAGCGGTTTCTTCTGCAGCGGCGGCTGGGTGCTCAACGGCGAAGGTTCGCTTCTCTATCCGGGCTCGCGCGTGCGCCGCTATACCGGACAGAGAGACGTGGACGGCCCGGTTTCGAGCATCCGCTTCGAGTTGCTGCGCGAGGGCATCGAGGACTACGAACGGCTGTGGTTGTTGCGCAAGCTGGGCGATGGAGAGTTCGCCGACCGGCTGGCGGCGCGCCTGGTGCGGGGCGTGAGGGATTTCTCACGGGATCCGGGCGCACTGTTCCGAGCCCGGGCGGAAATGCACGCGCGCCTGGAAGAGCTCAGCCGGCGGGCGCCCTCCACGCCGGGGCGATAAACTGGTCTGGCCATGGCACTCCGCAGAACCTTTCTGAGAGCCGCCGCCGGACTGCCTAGGCTCGGGGGGCTGCTCGGCTCCCCGGCCTGGGGCCGTCCCGCCAGGCGCGATTACTTCCGCGAGCTCGGCGTACGCACCTTCATCAACGCCGCGGGCACGTACACCGCGCTGACGGCCTCGCTCATGCCAGCCGAAGTCAAGCAGGCCTGGGAGTACGCCTCGCGCAGGTACTGCTCTCTCGACGAACTCCACGACGCCGTGGGTCGCCGCATCGCCAGGCTCATCGGCTGCGAGGCCGCCATGGTCACCGCCGGGGCGGCCTCCGCCCTCACTCTCGGAACCGCGGCCTGCATCACCGGCAAGAATCCCGAACTCATCCGCCGCCTGCCCGACACCACGGGCATGAAAAACGAGGTCATCATCCAGAAATCCCACCGCTTCGCCTACGATCACGCCGTGCGCAACTGCGGCGTGCGACTCGTCGAAGTCGAAACCGTCGGGGAGCTCGAGCGCGCCATCAACGATCGCACGGCGATGATGCTCTTCCTCAACGCGCACGAACCCGTGGGAAAGATCAAAGCCGCCGAGTTCGCGCAACTGGGCCGGAAGCACAACGTCCCGACTTTCAACGACTGTGCCGCCGACGTGCCCCCGGTCGAGAATCTCTGGAGGTACCTCAAGATGGGTTTCGATCTGGTGACGTTTTCCGGCGGCAAGGGCCTGCGCGGACCGCAGAGTGCCGGCCTCTTGCTCGGGCGCAAGGATTTGATCGAGGCCGCACGGCTGAACACATCTCCCCACGCCGATACGATCGGCCGGGGCATGAAGGTCAACAAGGAGGAGATCCTCGCCATGATGGTCGCCGTCGAGCTGTACCTCGAGCGGGATCACCAGGCGGACTGGCGCGAATGGGAACGCCGCGTCCGGCTTATCGCCGACTACGTCGCCTCGGTGCCGGGCGTCACCACCGAGATTTGGATCCCCGAGATCGCCAACCACGTTCCGCACCTGCGCATCCGGTGGGACCAGGAGAGAGTCAAGATCAGCGTAGCCGAGGTCGTCAAACGGTTGCGGGAAGGCGAGCCTTCGATCGAAGTGGTTCCCGGCAGTCGCGATCAGCTCGTCGTGGGCGTCTGGATGATGGAACGGGGCGAGGAGCGCGTCGTCGCCCGGCGCATTCGCGAGATCCTGCGAGCCGCCGCAACCTGAGTTGAACCTTTTCCGGGGCGCGCCCTGCGCCTCCGAACGCATCCGCCGCGCGCAAGCTCTGAGGAATGCACCCTCGCAATGCCACCCAGCACGCAGATCTCGGAGATGGAAGCCAAATCCTTTCGTGCGGGCTATAATGAAGGCAACCGCGCCCGTAGCTCAGTCGGATAGAGCGGCTGGCTTCGAACCAGCAGGCCGGGGGTTCGAGTCCCTCCGGGCGCGCCATATTTTTCCAAGAGCTCATCGGTTCAGGAACTCGCCGGTTCAGCGGACCGTGTCGGAAGTCTGTGATTTAGCCAGCGGTCCGCGAACGGCTCGCATGCGTTCCCCGGTCTGCTGCCTGAGCTCTTCTTCCAGGTGGTCGTAGACCTGCAAACTGAAGGCAACACGCGAATGGCCGAGAAATTGGCTGACCGCCTTCGCCGGCATCCCGGCCGTGATGAGGATTGCGGCCGCGCTGTGCCGCAGAGCATGAACGCGCATCCTGGAGTGACGGGCGCGCTGCAAGTACGCCGACATCTTGCACTCATCCAGCGGAGCGCCTGGCCTGTTGGTGCCGAGCTCCGGCGCTAGCCTTGCATTCCTCGCCGACCACCAGCCGCTCCCCTGGCCGATGCTTTGGCCGCCCTGAACCGTCTGTGCTTGCTCGAATACACCACGGACACGAAGACCACAGTGACTCGGCTTCCCCAGCCCGATGCCCGACGCCAGGAGACGATCGGCACTGCCACACTCGCACCCGGAATCGCTCCTCCGGAAGCATCCCGGACCGTGTCACCGATGCATGCGTTGCCGGACCGAGCACGATGGGCCAGCGACTGGGCGTTCGTGGTCGGAACCCGGCGAAGCAGAGGACCAGGCCCGGCGAGTTCCCTCTTGCGCTGACGGCAACCGATCCTTTGCAATGTGGGGGCCGCGGAGGGGAAGGACTTGTCGTGCCGTGTCCGTAGTGGCCTTTTTCTCCTCGAGCGCGGTTGCCCACGCGGCACGCCGGGCGGAAATTGACCAAGCGCGGCCGATTCAGTCTCCGAAGGCTGTCCGCGGGTTTCCGGTCAGAAGCTGCGTGGCCCAGCCGGCTTCCAATTGTGGAACGAAATCGGTGTAAATGAAGGTGTAGCCGCGAAAGTTCCCGCCGCCAGGCTCGCCTACGCGGTACCAGCCCGCGTCCTGGCTGACGAGGACGCGCTCCAGCAACCCCGCACGAGCCATGTGCCGCACGCACTCCAGGTGCCAGTCCAACGTCTTCGGCGCAATCCCATCGAACTCGACCCAAGCGCCCGCGCGTGCCAACCGTTGGTGCCAGGTGTGGTCCTTCTCGTTCTGCGCGTGAACCCAGACGAACTTCGCCGGTTCCACTCCAACCGCGGCGAGCAGTTCGAGCTGTTCGGCGGCGGCGCGCCCGCCTCCGTCGGTGTGCGAGGCGATGGTGAGACCGGTTTCAAGCGACGTCAGTCCGGCCGCGCGAATGAGCGTGCGATCCAGCTCGGCAAGCGGCGCGCCGCTTACGCCGGTCTTGATGAAACGGGGACGTACGCCGTCCACTCCCTCGCGGACTTCGCGGATCCAGCGGCGCGCCAGCTCCTCGGCGCTGGCTTGTCGGGCCCAGGCAGGCACGTAGCGATGCTTGGCGGCTCCGTAGATGCCGGTGTTGGTCCAGATCTCGAGGCCCGTGGCTTCACTCAGGCGCGCGAGCAACCGAGGGTCGCGACCGAGATACTGCGGCGTGCATTCGAGCAGGCGCACGCAACCGTAGCGGCGCAGCTCCTCGAGCTTCGGACGCGCCACCCGGAAGACTTCTTCCGGATCGTAGCGGCCGGGATGGATCTTGTCGGCTCCGATGAAATCCACGAGGATGTGTTCGTGGACGAGGACGCTGTCGGGCAGGCGCAAGCCTCGTTGCAGTGCGAGTGGGACGAGCAGCAGGTCGCGTCGGCGGATCATGGCCGGATGCCAGGGATATTCAGGCGAATGCGATAGATGCTGCTGCGTGCCGTCATGTAGAGCGTACGCGCATCCGCGTCGCCCCAGGCGCAGTTGGCGGGCACTTCGGGCGGTTCGATGGTTCCGAGGTGCTTGCCTTCGGGCGAGAAGATCCAGACGCCGCCGGGGCCGGTCGCGTAGACGTTGCCCTTGCGGTCGGCTTTCAGGCCATCGGGCAAGCCGGGGGCAGTTTCGTTCGTCACGTCGTAGAAAACGCTCGAGGCGCCCAGCGTGCCGTCGGGGCGCACTTCGAATCGCATCCAGATCTTGCGCTTCGCGTCGGAGTTGGCGACGTAGAGATACTTCTCGTCGGGAGAAAAGGCCAGCCCGTTCGGGCGCGTCAGTTCCTTGGAAAGCAATTGGAGCTTGCCGTCGGCCAGGCGGTAGATGCCGCAGAAGGGCAGCTCTTTGGCGGGATCCTGGTCCTGCTTGGGCAGTCCGTAAGGGGGATCGGTGAAGTAAAGGGAGCCGTCGGAACGAAAAACGGCGTCGTTGGGGCTGTTCAGTC
>JANXAE010000151.1 GCA_025062235.1 Bryobacteraceae bacterium | reverse complement strand
TATGCCGCTTGGCGGCAGGCTTCTAAATGAGCTCGCGGAATACTAGAAACGAAGCCTGGGTGGCGAGGCGCTGGAGCCACCCGTGGGGATCGAACCCACGACCTGCTGATTACGAATCAGCCGCTCTACCAGCTGAGCTAGGGTGGCTTTCGGGAGCTATTATACACTACACATGATGAATCGCGAACACCCGCGCGAAGCTGCGCCGAGTCGCAGGAGCTTTCTCTCCTCGCTGGCCGCCGGGCCGGCGGTCCTGACGGGCGCGGCCCTGAAGTTCAACGTGCTGCTGATCGCCATTGACGACTTGAGGCCGGAGCTGGGCTGCTACGGCAACAAGCTGGTTCATTCGCCCAACATGGACCGCCTGGCCAGCCGCGGCGTGCGTTTCGAGCGCGCCTACTGCCAGTATCCGCTCTGCAACCCATCGCGCACGTCGCTGCTTACCGGCCGCTATCCGACCACCGTGCGCGTACTCGACAACAATCGCTACTTCCGGACGGAATTTCCCGACCTGCTCACCTTGCCCCAGCTTTTCCGGCAGAACGGCTACGTGACGGCACGGGCCGGCAAGATCTACCATGGCGTCATTGACGACGCTCCCTCTTGGGACGAGGGTGGCGAACCGGTGCTGCGCCGCCGGCCTCCTTCGCCGGAGGAACGTGCCCGCCAGGCTCGCGACTCCGACCGCTGGGAGGCCGTCGAGGGCGAAGGCGAGGATCAACCCGACTACCGCACGGCCTCGCGCGCCATCGAACTTCTGGAAAAGTACAAAGACCGCCCGTTCTTTCTCGGCGTGGGTTTCGTCAAGCCGCACAGCCCGCTGGTGGCCCCCAGAAAGTATTTCGAACTGTACGATGCGGCGCGCATGCCGCTGCCTGCCGATTTTGCGCCGCGCCCCACACTTCCGCCCAAAGTGCCGGCTGCCGCACTGCAAGAGCGCAACGGTGACCTGTTCATCGGGCGCGACGCCACGCCGGAGGCCGCCCGCCAGATGATCCGGGCCTACTACGCTTGCGTCTCCTTCATGGACGCGCAGCTCGGACGCGTCCTCGACAAGCTCGAATCGCTCGGATTGGCGGAGCGCACCGTCGTCGTACTCTTCAGCGATCACGGCTACCACCTCGGCGAGAAAGGCAAGTGGTCCAAGCACAACTCGTTGTACGAGGTCGCCGTGCGCGTGCCGCTGCTCATCGTCGCTCCGGGCCTGGCGCGAGCCAACACGGCCTGCCCGCGGACGGTCGAACTCGTGGACCTCTATCCCACGCTGGCCGAACTGTGCGGCCTGAAACCGCCTGCTGGGCTGGAAGGAGAAAGCCTCGTGCCGCTGCTGCGAGATCCCCGCGCGGCCTGGAACCATCCAGCCTACACCGTGACGCTGCGCGGAAGGATTTTCGGGCGCAGCGTGCGCACCGAGCGCTACCGTTACACCGAGTGGGACCCCGAGGGAACGCAGGTCGAGCTCTACGACCATCAGGACGACCCGGGCGAGCGCCGGAACCTCGCCGGCGAGGCCTCTCACGCCGCCGTGCGCAGGCAGATGCGCGAACTGCTGCGAAAGCTGCCCGCAGCCCCATCCTGATGTCCGGCCCTCGCCGTCCGGTTGTATGATTCATCCAGGCGGCTCGCCGCCGGAGGCCTATGCAAAGCACGATCTCCTTTCGCTTGAACGGCAAGCCCATCCAGATTCGCACCGACCCGGATCGCTCGTTGCTCTGGGTGCTGCGATGCGATTTGGGGCTCACGGGAACCAAGTTCGGCTGCGGGGCTGGGTTGTGTGGCGCCTGCACCGTCGTTGTGGAGAAGGAGGCGGTTCGCGCCTGTGCCACATCCGTCGGCTCGGTCCGGAACAAACAGGTGCTCACCATCGAAGGGCTTAGCCGCAACGGCCGCCTGCATCCCATCCAGCAGGCCTTCCTCGAGCAGCACGCGTTCCAGTGCGGCTTTTGCACGCCCGGTATGATCATGAACGCTTACGCCCTTCTTTTGCGCAATCCGCAGGCGACGCGGGAAGAAATCATCCGTGCCATGGATGACAACCTCTGCCGCTGCGGCTCGCACCCGCGCATCGTGGAGGCGATCGAGCAGGCGGCCCGTACGATGCGGGCAGGAGGCGCGCGATGAAGCCGGAAGCATCGCAACTCACACGGCGGGACATCCTCGCCGCACCCGGCTTGCTCATTCTCATCCCGCTCGAAGAGCTCCTGGGCACGCAGGAGCCGGCACGCCTGCCGCAGCGTCCTGCTTATCCCGAGGACTTCAATGCCTATCTGCGCATCGCGCCGGACGGCCGCGTCACCTGCTACGTCGGCAAGGTCGAGCTGGGCCAGGGCGCGATGACCGCGCTGGCGCAACTTCTGGCGGAGGAGCTCGACGTGGCGCTCGATGCAGTGACGATGGTCATGGGCGATACGGAGTCCTGCCCGTGGGACATGGGCACCTTCGGCTCGCTCAGCGTCCGCCAGTTCGGTCCTGTGCTGCGAGCCGCCGGAGCGCGTGCGCGTGCCGTACTGCTCGAGATGGCTGCCGAGCGCTTGAATGCTCCCGCCGGTAAGCTGGAGGTGTCCGAGGGTGTGGTGCGGGATCCGGTCTCGGGCCGCCGGATCAGCTACGGCGAGCTTGTGCAAGGCAAGCGGATCGAACGCCGTCTGGACCAGGCGCCGCTCAAGACGCCCGGTTCGTTCCGCGTGATCGGCCGTTCGCCGCAACGCAAGGACGCGCTCGAGAAGGTCACCGGACGCGCCCGTTACGCCGGGGACATTCGCCTGCCCGGCATGCTGCACGCGCGGATCCTCAGGCCGCCTGCGCACGGAGCCAGACTCGAGCGGGTGGACACGTCTGCCGCTGAAAAGGTCCCCGGGGTCCGCCTGATCCGGGACGGCGAGCTGATCGCTGTGTTGCACGAGCAACGCGACGTAGCCGAGCGCGCCTTGGGAATGATCCGCGCCGAGTGGGGCCGCGCGCCCGAGACGCCGGATCCGGAAACGATCTTCGAACACTTGCTCCGCACCGCGCCACCCCTCAGGGGGGTGCACGAGGCCGGCAGCCTCGAAGAAGGCGCCCGACTGTCGAAGGATATCGTCGAGGCCCGCTACCTGAACGGCTACGTTGCGCACGCCGCGCTCGAAACCCACTCGGCCACGGCGCACGTGGAAGGCGACAAGGCGACGGTGTGGGCCGGCACGCAGACGCCGTTCCCGCTCCGGCAGCAGGTGGCACAGGCGCTCGGCCTGCCTCAGCAGAACGTGCGGATCATCACGACCTACGTCGGCGGCGGCTTCGGCGGCAAGAGTGCCTCGCGGCAAGCCATCGAAGCGGCGCGGCTCTCGAAGCTCGCGGGCCGCCCGGTTCAGGTGGTCTGGGACCGCTCGGAGGAGTTCTTCTTCGACACCTTCCGGCCCGCGGCGGTGGTGCGCGTGCGGGCGGGGCTCGACGGCGCCGGCCGCATGGTGCTGTGGGAATTCGACGTCTACGGAGCGGGCGATCGCGAGGCGCGCCAGTTCTACGACATCCCGCACCAGCGCACGCGCTCGGCCGGCGGCTGGAGCGGGGGCAACCCTCCCGGCATGCATCCGTTCGCCGTCGGCCCGTGGCGCGCCCCCTCGGTCAACACGAACACCTTCGCGCGCGAATCGCACGTGGACACGCTCGCTTCGCGGCTCCGCGTGGATCCGGTCGAGTTCCGCCTCAGGCATCTCAGCGACCCGCGCATGCGGCGCGTGCTGGAAGCGGCCGCCGCACGCTTCGGCTGGAAGCCGGCGCCGGCGCCGAGTGGTCGAGGCGTGGGCGTTTCTTGCGCCCTGTACCTGGGCACCTACGTCGCGGTCATGGCGGAGGTCGCCGTGGACAAGGCTACGGGACGCGTGCAAGTGCGTCGCGTGGTGTGCGCGCAGGATCAGGGCCTGGTGGTCAACCCGGACGGCTCGCGACAGCAGATCGAGGGCGGCATCATGATGGGCCTGGGGTATGCCCTCACCGAAGAGGTCCGCTTCCGCGGCGGCCACGTTCTCGATCACAATTTCGACACCTACGCGATCCCGCGCTTCTCCTGGATGCCGCGCATCGAGGCGGTGCTGTTGGACAACCCCGAAGCGCCGGCCTCCGGATGCGGCGAGCCGCCCATCGTGAACATGGGCGCGGCGCTGGCCAACGCGGTTCACGACGCCCTTGGCG
This sequence comes from Bryobacteraceae bacterium, assembly GCA_025062235.1. Lineage (GTDB taxonomy): Bacteria > Acidobacteriota > Terriglobia > Bryobacterales > Bryobacteraceae > DTHT01. The sequence continues at coordinate 1,776 of JANXAE010000151.1, read as the reverse complement.
TCCGCCTGTTGCGGCTGCCCATGACGCCGGAGCGCATACGCGAGGCGTTGCGGAAAGCCTGAGGCTTCAGCGCTCGAACAAAATTCGGCAATTTTGTTCGAGCTCCGGGTTCCCCGGCTGCGAGAAGCCGAAGCCGTTCCAGCGATAGGCGGCGACGCGCGCAGCCGGCGCCGAGGCGTCCGGCGCGAGGAACGAATCCGTGCGGTGCAGCGCGCAGAGCGTGCCGTCGTCCAGCAGCGCCCCGTCCGCGAGCGGCCAGGCCAGTCCACTGCCGCGCCACAGGGGAACGAGACCGCGCCGCGTGATCCGGTAGACGTAAGGCCTCGGCCCGCGCTCCCCGTCGAGCGGCGAGTGGCGGCGTTCGAGCGTCAGCAGCAGCGTTTCCGTCCCCGGGCCCGCCAGCGGCGCGGCTTCGATGGCGGCCAGCGGCAGCGCAGGCGACTCCCACTGCTCGCCGGAGGCGTGCCGGCCCTGAAGCAGGACGCCGCTCGCGCGCGATTCCGCCCGCAGCTCCCAGTCGCCGGCACGCATGGGAGAGCCCAGTTCCACCGTGCAACCGGCCAGCATAGCGGTCGCCTGCTCATGCTCGCCCGCCGGCTGCGGAAAAGGGGAACCCGGCGGTATCCTCGTGGCCAGCGCGCGCGCCCGCAGCCGGCCCTGTGCGATGCCGAGGTCCGCGATCATTCCGAGCTTGGTCGCCGGGTCTCTCTGGTCGAACACGAAATTGCCGAGCGAGTAAAAGACCGGACGGTTTTCCAGGCATTCGGGCGGCTGCACCACGTGGGGATGATGCCCGATGATGACATCCGCGCCGTGACGCACCATCCAGCTCGCGGCCTGTTTCTGGGAGGAATTCGGCCCCGGCTCGTATTCCCGGCCCCAGTGGACGAAGACCACTACCAAGTGGGAAAGGCGGCGCGCCAGGCGCAGCTTCTGCGCCAGCTCCACCGAGGGAACGGCGACGGTTGCGCGCGAGCGCCCCGGCACGCGGTTGAATGCGATCAACGAGACCGTCACTTCGCCCAGGTTCGCAAAGTGCGGCGAGCCTTCGAAGTCCAGCGGGATCAGACCCGCAGCGCGCAGGATGCGGCGCGTGTTGTCCCAATGCGTCGAGCCCAGATCGCCGGAGTGGTTGTTTTCGAGGCTGACGGCCCGGAACCCCGCGAGCCCGAGCAAGCGGGCAAAGGCGGGCGGCGTCGCAAAACACATCCTTACGGGCGCGCCGCATTCCTCCGACGGACCGAACACGCCTTCGAAATTGCCTGCCACGAAAGCTGCCCTGCGGAACAGGCCCGTGAAGGGCTCGAACGGCGAGCGCCCCGTGCGCTCGATCCGGGCGCGCACGCCCCGTGCGAGCAGGATGTCGCCCGTGAACAACAGGCGGATCTCGTCCCCGGCGGCAAGGACCGCGGCCATCGGGAAAATCAGAACGGATCGCGCGGCGGACATGAGAGCGAAGTCCGGGCGAGGTAGGGCCCGATCCAGGCAGGCGGCGATTGGGAGGGCAGACGCTTCCGCCACTCCTCGTCGTTCAACAATTGCTCGGAAGCGAACTCGTAGAACGAGTACGCCGCGCCTTTGACGATCTGTCTGCGTCCGTAGAAGGGCACGATGTGATTCCATTCGAGCGGTCGCCCAACCGCCGCCAGCAGGAAGGGCGCACCGGAACGGCCCCCGCCCGCCACGTCCACGATCTTGGGCAAGGGATCGGGGGTCGAAAGCGCCAGATCCTCCCTGGCCAGGCTCTTGAACACCAGGAAATGGTGCTCGGCGAAC
>JANXAE010000150.1 GCA_025062235.1 Bryobacteraceae bacterium | reverse complement strand
GAGCGGGCGGTGAGGGTGAGGGGGCCTGGGGGCAGGTCGGCGGGCAGGCGCAGGCGGAGGGCGACGATGCCTGCCTGGCCCGGGGCGGCGCCGGCCCACAGGGGTCGGAGCAGGCGCTCGCCGACGAGCACTTCGGTCTCATCCTGCAGTTCCGCCAGCAAACCTTCGGGCACGGCGAAGCCGTCGGGCACGGGTCGCCGGTAGGGGCCGAAGCCGGTGCCCCAGAGCGTGACCAGCGCGCCGCGCCGGGCCGGCCGGGTCCAACCGACCAGGCTGCCGTCCTCGTGGAAGGCCAGCGCCAGCGCGCGCCCGCCCTCCTCGCGCTCGAACAGCCCCGGAGCGTTGCGTGCCACGCGGAAGGGCACCTCGAGCGGCTCCCGCTCGGGCTGCCGCACCAGCAGCCGGTGCTCGCCCTCGCTCACATCCGAGAACAATTGCGCATTGATCTGTTCCGGCGAGACGAACCTCAGCGGCAGCAGCCGCTCGCCCAGCGCCACCGTCACCCCGGCCAGGCTCTGCGCCAGCGGGCTGTCCGGGCCGGCCTCGTAGCGGGGGGCCAGGTGCACCCCGTAGATGGCAATCAGCGAGCCGGGCGCCACGGCCGTCTCCGGCGTCAGCCCGGCGGCGTTGCGCACCCCCGAGGGCGGGACATAGGGAATGCGCTCGAGCACCGCCCGCACGATGCGCGGCTCGCTCACCGCCAGGCTCAGCTCGGGCGTCGCGCCCGGCACGTCGCCATCCCAGAGCTTGAAGCGGAAGCCGGGCCGCGGCTCGGCCACCAGGCGCAGCGTCGCACCCGCCGGGTAGAAGCCGTCGGCCGAGGGCGGCTCGAAGCGCACCGTGGCGGCCTCGGCCGGGGCCACCAGCGCCAGCACGCGGTAGGCCGGCTGGTAGTTCACGGTGAGCACGTCCTCGTTGGGCCCCGCCGTCCACAGCCGCTCGGGCTCGGCCTGGTCGGCCCAGCCGGTGAACTCCAGCCGCCGCCACTCGTCCAGCTCGACGAGGGGCTGGGCGCGCAGCCGGACCAGGCTGCCCTGGGCCACATCCAGCAGGCACGGCGTCCGGCAACTGCTGCCGTTCAGTTGCACAGGCACCTGGTAGGCGCTGAGGATGCGCAGTCGCCCGAGCAGTTGGTAGCGCGCCACCAGCCGCAGGCCCTCCTCGGCGGCCGCCTCGGGCACGGTCAGCGACTGCACGGCCGGCCCGCCGTGGGACCACCCGGCGAACGCCCAGCGTCGCCCGGCGAAGTCCTGCTCGGCCGGCGCCGCCACCTGGTGGGTCGTGCCCACGCCCCAGAGGAAGTTCAGCGAGGGCCAGTTGTCCCGGCCGTCCACGATGAGCTTCAGGCCCGGCGGCTCGGTCAGCAGGCTGACGTGCGCTGCGCGCACGAAGCGCGCCGTCACCCGCTCGGGCACGTTGGCCCGGCCCGCGATGTAGGTATGCTGCTCCGGCTGCCCGTTCGACCAACTGTGGAAGACCCACCAGCGGCCCCAGGAATCCATCTGCGGCGAGACCGGCGCCAGCGTGTGCCGGCTGCCTTCGGCCCAGTCCAGCGTGATGGGCGTGCGCACGCGCGTGCGGTCGGCCAGAAGCTCCAGCTCGGGCGGCTCGGTCTCCAGCGTCACCCGCACCGCGGGGGCGAAGTTCGCCGACAGCACCAGGGGCCGGTTCATGCGGAACTTGCTCTGGAAGGCGGTCGAGGCCCCCAGATCGGGCTGCCAGCCGCTGAAGACGAAGCCCTCGGGCGGGTAGGCCTGGAGCAGGACTTCGCTGTCGGCCGGGATCCACAGCTCGGCGCTGGTAGCGAAGCACTGTCCGTTGACGTAGATCTTGCCGTACCGCGGCCCCTGCGTGCAGTCGAAAGCCGGCAGCGTGCCCGGGCTGACGATCTGCAACGTCAGCCGGTAGTCGAGCTGGCCGGTGGCCTTGTAGGCGGTGACGTCGCGGTGCGCGGTGACGGCGATCGTCAGCCCGTCGGATTTGGCCTCCTCGCGGTCGCGGTGCACGCCCACCCAGCCGGTGGCCGTGCAGCGGATGCCCGCGGCGATCTCCTGCACGGCCGGGATGCTCAGGATATGCTTGCTGCCCTCGGGCCAGAACAACGTCACCGGGCCGTTGTAGGGCGTGCCGTCCACCCAGAAGGTGGCGCGCGCCCGCCCGCAGGGATCCTCCACGTAGATGCGCGTGGCCACCAGCGCGGGCGATTGCGCCAGCGCGAGCGCCGGCGCCAGCCCCAACCACCCCAAGGCTCTCAGGCCATGGATCCGCAAGAGCGATCTATGCTGTCGTGCCCGCACCATCCTGCCGTCTCCCGGATCAGAAGCTCACCCCGATCGAGGCCGAGGGGATCAGATCGTGCACCCAGCCCTCGATCCGGGCTCCGCGGCCGGGCGCGATCACCGTCTTGGGGAAGGGCGTCAGGCAGTCGCGCAGCTCCCAGCGCAGCCAGCTCCGCCGCCCGATCTGGATGCGCACGCCCCCGCCGAAGCTGAACATGCCCACCAGCTGGCGCGTGCGGGTCAGGATGGCGAAGCGCGAAAGCGGCTGCCAGGCCCGCTCCTCGCCCGTGCCCTGGTAGAGCTTCACCCCGCCGCCCACCGCCACGTAGGGCCGCACCGGATCGCTCCGCTTGCGCGCCAGAATCAGCAGGTCGTAGTGAACCAAGTGCGCGCGCCCGGCAAAACGCACCTCGGTTGCCCCCTGCGCGACTTTCAGATGGGAGAAGCGGAACAGATAGCGGAACTCCCCGCTCAGGTGCTCGTAGAGATCCTGTCCGCCCACCACGCCCAGCGCCGCCCCGGGCCGGAAACCCGTCTCGGCCTGCTCGCCGCCCTGTCGCGCCGTCGCCGCCGGAGCCAAGCCGTAGCCGGCCGTGGCTCCCAGGTACCACTGCGGCTGCGCCCAAGCCCCGGCGGCCAGCGCCGCCAGCGCCGCCAGCCGCACCGCGCCGCGCCACCCGCTCCGAGGCCGCGGTCTTGCCCGGCCGTGGCGGCAGCGCCCGCTGGCCTTGCGCCCGCCGCCCATCGCCGCCATCGCCTGTCCATCGCGGTGCGCCGCGCTGGAGGGTGTGGGATGAGTCGCCCCGCTGCCGCCCATCGCCGCCCTCACTTGACCACCCGCACGCTCAGCACTGTCTTCTGCCCGGCGGCTTCGATCTCGAGCGGCACCTCCATGCCCAGCGGCACCCAGTACGGCACCCGCGCGTTGATCTGATAGACGCCCACCTGGCCCGGCGTCAGCCCGGCGTAGTCCACCGGCATCTCGACCCCGCCCAGCCGCACCACCGGCCGGATGATCGCGTGCGCCAGCGGACTGGCCGGGCCCGGATGCCCGTCCGGCACCTCCGGACTCACCGCGCCCAGCCCGGTCAGGTAGATCTCGATGGCATCCTCGGGATGGATCGGGTTCGACAGCGTCACCAGCTGGTTGTTGCGCTTGCGGACGAGCGTGGCCAGGCCGCGCTCCTCGCCCGCCACCCCGGTGCGGAAGACCGCCGGCGCCGCCGCATGGATCGTGAAGCGGAAGCTGTTGGAGACCCCGCCCGGCGTGCGCAGGATCATGGTGGCCGGCCCCGTGATCCCGAAGGGCAACTGGGCGTGGATGCGCTCGGGCGAGACCAGCACCATCGGCGCCAGCGCCCCGTTCACCGTCAGGCAACTGTCGGCCAGCGCCGTCGGCAGCGGCACCTCGCGCGTGGCCTCGGTCAGCAGGCTCAACTGCCGGCCGCTGATCGTCACCAGCCCGCCCGGCGCCACCGGCTCGGTGCCGTCGGCGGCGTTGACGACCCGCTCGATGCGCGGATCGGCCACCGCCGCGTCGTAGTCCCAGGCCAGCGCGGTGAAGCCCGAAATCGAAAGCGAGACGATCAGCCGCGCCGCCGGCAGCGCCGCCAGCGTGCGCGTGAAGGCGGGCGGCAGCGCGCCGTCGGCCAGCCGCGGCGCCTCCGACATCCGCGTCGGCCGCAGGATCCGCGCCTCGTTCAGATCCACCCGCTCGATGCCCCCGGCCGCCGCGGCATCCGGCGCCCAAGTCCGCACGCCCAGCCCGTCCACCAGCACGAAGCCCGAGCTCAGCCCATTCGCCGGCAGATCCCGCATCGGGGCCAGCGCCCCATCCAGAAGATGGTTCTCCACCAGAAAGCGCTCCTCGCTCAAGGCTGCGTAGGCCCCGCCCAGCTTCTGGAAATCCTTGCGCGAGACGATGAAGGTGTCCTCGGCTGCGCTGTACAGCAGCAGGTTGCCGTCGGCCTGCGCCACCAGGATCGCCGACCAGTTCGGCGTCGGCGCCAGCACCGTGTCCTGGTGAATGTTGTTCTCCCAGACCCCCAGGCTGGGAAGCTCCACTGCCCGGCGCAGGTTCAGATCCACCCGGTCCACGACGTGCTTGGCCCCCGCCACCCGGCAGGCCGCCAGGATCACGCCGCCCGCCGCAGCCAGCGAGCGCGGGTAATGGCCGGGCGGAAAGACGATCGGCGGCTCCGGCTCCAGCGTCTCCAGGTTGTAGACGTGCGCGATCTGCGAGTCGTCGGCTCCGATCAAAAGCCGTCGCCCGTCCGGCGTCATCGCCATCTGCGTGGGCGTGTTGCCGGTGCGCAGCGTGCGCACGAGCCGGTAGCCCGAAGCCTCGTAGACCAGAACCTGGTTCTTATCCTGCCGCAGGATGTAGAAGCGATTCCGCGCCGCGTCCGCCAGAATGTCCACCAGCCGCCCGGGAACCTCGATCACCGTGCCGCGCTGGTCCGGCTCGCGCATGTTCACCAGCACCCGCACCGGCTCGGGCAGGTTCACCGCCCCCTCGGAGCGGATCCGGATCCAGCCCTCGCTGGTGCCGCGCTGGTTCAGGAAACGGTTCGGATCCACGGAAACCCGCACCCGCGCCGGCGTCGTCCCCCGCGCCGGCGAAACCACGAAGCCTGCCGGCGCCTCCAGCTCGAAGTCCGTGCGCCCCCCGCTCAGATCCACCAGCTCGAACTCCTCCGTCAGGCCCCGCCGGTTGCAGAAACCCGAGCGGAACAGGATCTGCTCGCGGCTGGCCGCCAGCCGCGGCTGCCGCCCCAGATCCCCCACCGGCAGCACCGCCAGCCCGTTGTCGGCCACCGCGTACATCGTCCGCCCGTCGGCGCTCAGCACCGCCTTGCCCGCCAAGTGCGCCGGCAACAGCAGCCGCTCGCGGATCGTCAGATTGTCGGCCTCGGCCACCACCAGCACGGGCGGATCCGTCGCCTTCTGACCCGCCTGCTCGTACTGCGCATAGACCAGCCCGCGCGCCGAATCCAGCGCCACCGAGCCCCGGCCCAGCCGACCCGAAGCGTTGCGGAACTGCGCCAGCAGCACCCCCTCGGCCGTGAACACCCCCCAGCCGGTGGCCAGCATCGAACCGTCCCGCGCCACCGAAATCGCCCGCGGCCCCAGCGGAGGCTGCGTCACCCACTGCTGGAGCCGCAACCGCCGCCAGTGGACGTCGTAGACGAACACCAGCGCCACCTGCTCGCCCTGCGCCTCCAGGATCCCCAGAATGCGCGTGCCGTCGGCCGAGGCCGCCACCGAGGCGCGCACGATCTCGATCGGCCTGCTCGCCAGCGGCGCCGGAAGCGTCTGCGTGACCACCTCCTCGATGCGCGCCACCACCTCGGTGGCCCCGCTGCCGGGCTCCAGCAGCAGGAACTCGGCCGCCGTCGCCACCAGCGCCCGGTTGTCCAACCCGAACGCCACCCCCAGGGGCGGCGCACCCAGCAGGAACGTCTGCCGCCGGCCCGTATCCAGCTCGAGCACCGTCAGCGCGTTCGAGGGACGCAGGGGAGCAGCGAAGGGAGCAAAGTGCGTCGCCACCAGCCAGCGCCCGTCCCAGGAGACGGCCAGCGAGGCCGGCTGCTGCGCCACGTTGAGCGGGCTGCGCAAACCGAGATCGGCCAGCCCGACCACCTCGATCCGGTTCGCCGTGTAGTTGGCCAAATAGGCCACCCCGCGCCGCTCATCCAGCGCCACGTCCGCCACCTGCCCCGCCACCCGCACCACACGCCCAAAGGGGGCGG
>JANXAE010000014.1:14749-38288 GCA_025062235.1 Bryobacteraceae bacterium | reverse complement strand
GACGCTGTGGCAGGAGACGCCGATGAGGAAACCAGGCGGCGCGATCTGGCGCAAGCGCCACGGCGGCGGAGAGCCCGCCGGCAGGTGTACGCCGTGCGCGCCTGCGGCCAGCGCCAGATCTGTGCGCTCGTTGACGAGGATGCGTGCGCCGTGCGGGTTCGGCAGCTCCAGCGCGCGCCGCACGAGCGCGAGCAGCTCCCGGGCCGCGAGGTCCTTCTCGCGGATCTGGATCATCTCGACGCCGGCGGCGAGGTTGCGCGCGATCGCGGCCAGCAGGGCCTCCACGCCTCCGGCGAGCTTGCGGTCGGTGATGTAGTAACGTTTCATGAGCCCCTGCTCCCTCCGCGCGAAGGCCGCCGCGCCGGGTTCTCGTGGGCGCGCTCGCGCCAGAGTCCCTCGAGCGCAGAGCCGAGCTCTACCGCGTCGTCTCCATACCGATCGCGCACCCGGTCGGCGGCGGCCAGGGCCCTGCGCCAGCGTTCGCGCCGCGGCTCCTCGAGCAGGCTGAGCTGGCCCTCGTGCGGCTGGAGGTTCGTCGTTCCGACTCCCAGCAGTCGTACTGCTCGGCCTCTCTGCCAATGCTCGCGGAACAGGCGGCGCGCTTCGGCCAGCAGTTCGGCATCGAGCGCGGTGGCGCGATCGAGCGTGCGTGCCCGGGTGATCGTTGTGAAGTCGTGGTATCGCAGTTTGATCTCGACGGTGCGCGCGAACAGGCCATGGTCCCGCAACCGCCGGGCCACCATGCTCGCCAGGCGCGCCAGCGTGGCTTCCAGCAATTCCGCATCCGCAGTATCGCGCTCGAAGGTGTGCTCGTGACTGAGCGACTTGGGCGGCGCTTCGGCGCCGATTTCCTCGTCGAACCACGCCCCCGCATCCAGGCCTCGTGCCTTGCCCGCCAGGGCGAGTCCCCACCGCCCGAACTGCTCCTCCAGGAACGAATCCTCGAGCTTCGCCAGATCGCCGACGCGGCGGACCCCCAGCTCGTGCAGCCGCCGCTCGGTCACCTTGCCCACGCCCGGAATGCGGCCGACCTCGAGCGGCGCCAGGAACCGGGCTTCCGATCCCGGCAGCACCCAAAGGATGCCGTTCGGCTTGGCCAGATCGGAAGCCACCTTCGCCACCAGGCGCGAGACCGCGATCCCGATCGAGCAGTTCAGACCCGTGCGCCGCCGCACTTCCTCGTGCAGCCTGTGGGCTGCCGCCAACGGCGGGCCGAAGAGCCGCTCGGTGCCGGTCATGTCCATGCAGGCCTCGTCAATGGAGGCCATCTCGACCACCGGCGAGAACTCGCACAGGATCCGCCGGACGCGTTCCGAGTACTCGTGGTAGCGTTCGGGATGCCCCGGCAGGAAGATCGCCTGCGGACACAATCGCGCGGCGACGCGCAGCGGCATGGCCGAGCGCACACCGAACTTGCGGGCCTCGTAGGAGGCCGCCGCCACTACACCTCGCTCGTCGGGCCGTCCGCCGACCACGACCGGCTTGCCTTTGAGCGAAGGATCGAAGAGCTCCTCCACGGAGACGAAGAACGCGTCCATGTCTACGTGGAAGATCGTCCTCATGGCAGCTTCCGCGCACGGCGAGCAGCCAGAACGCGCGGGTGTCCTGCCAGGTCGGGCCAGACGCGGTGCTCGTCCCAGCCGTCTTTCAGCATCGCGCGCACTGGCTCCAGCGCCTTCCACCCGAGCTCCAGGACGAGCCAACCGCCCGGGCGCAGCACCCGTCGCGCCTCGCCGGTCAGGCGTCGGTAGACGTCGAGGCCGTCGCGGCCCGCCAGCAGGGCGAGACGCGGTTCATATTCGCGCACCTCGCGCGGGAGGCTGGCGTATTCCTCTTCCGCGACGTACGGCGGGTTCGACACGAGCAGGTCCAAGCTGGCGGGTGCGAAAGCGGAGACCAGGTCGCAGGCCACCAGCTCCACGCGCGCCCCGTGGCGTAGCGCGTTCCGGGCGGCAACGGCCAGCGCGGCCAACGACACGTCCGTAGCCCAAACCGTACGCCCGATTTCCAGGCTCAGCGTCACCGCGATAGCGCCCGAACCGCAACCGACATCTGCCACGTCCGCCGCATCGCGCGCCACCGCCAGCGCGGCCTCGACGAGGTGCTCGGTCTCCGGACGCGGGATGAGCACGTCCGGGGTGACCAGGAACCGGCGCCCGTAGAATTCCTGCCAGCCGGTGATGTACTGAACCGGCTTGCCCGCCGCGCGCTCGGCGACCATCGCCTCGTAGCGTGCGAGGGTCCCGGCAGGCAGGCTTTCTTCGGGATGGGCGTAGAGATACGCGCGCGGCCGTTCGAGCAAGGCCGCGAGCAGGACTTCGGCCGTCAGACGCGGCGCCTCCACGCCGGCCTGCTCAAGACGCCGGGAGGCTCGCCGGAGCGCCGTCGCGAGGTCCATCGAGGGCTACCACCGGCTCGATCTGCTGCTTGAGCCGCTCCGCCTGGTAGTAAGTCGTCAGGGCGTCGATCAGCGGATCCAGGCGCCCGTCGAGGATGCTGTCCAACTGGTAAAGGGTAAGTCCGATGCGGTGATCGGTCACCCTGTTCTGCGGGAAGTTGTAAGTGCGGATCTTCTCGCTGCGATCGCCGGTGCCGACCATGCTGCGACGTTCGGCGCCGATCTCGGCGCGCTGGCGCTCGACTTCGCGCTCGTAGAGGCGGGATCGCAGCACGCGCATCGCTTTCGCCTTGTTCTTGATCTGGGACTTCTCGTCCTGGCAGGTTACGACCAGGCCCGTGGGCAGGTGTGTGATGCGGACGGCCGAGTAGGTCGTATTGACGGACTGCCCGCCGGGACCGGAAGAGCAGAAAGTGTCAATGCGCAGCTCCTTGGGATCTATCTCGATCTCGACCTCGTCCGGCTCGGGCAGGACGGCGACCGTGACTGCGGAGGTGTGGATACGCCCTTGCGCCTCGGTCTCGGGTACGCGCTGCACGCGGTGTACGCCGCTTTCGTACTTCAGCTTGCTGTAGACCTTGTCGCCGCTTACCAAGGCAATGATTTCCTTGTATCCGCCCACCTCGGACTCGCTCACCGAGGAGATTTCGACGCGCCAGCCCTGGGATTCCGCGTAGCGGGCGTACATGCGGAAGATCTCGGCGGCGAACAGTGTGGCTTCAGCGCCGCCTGTGCCCGCGCGGATCTCGAGCAGCACGTTCTTTTCGTCGTTGGGGTCCTTGGGCAGCAGCAGGATCTTCAGGTCTTCTTCGACGCGCGCCAGCTCGCGCTCCAGCCGCTCGATCTCCTCGGCCGCCAGTTTGCGCAGCTCGTCGTCCGGCTCGTCGAGCATCTGGCGGGCCTGGGCCAGATCGGCATCCAGTTTCTTCCAGTCGCGGTAACGGGCCACGATGGGCTCAAGGTCGCGGTGGGCCTTGGCTGTCTTGCGGTAGCGCTCCGGGTCCTGGACCACAGCAGGATCGGCCATCTGGCGCGTCAACTCATCGAACCGCGCCTCGATCTCGTCCAGCTTGCGGGTGTATTGCTTCATCGGTTCGCTCAAGCGATCGCCGGTTGGCCGCCTTGGGCCTGCTCCAGCGCCAGCGCCCCCTCCAGGGCCCGGATCGCCACCGCCACCTGCTCGTCGCAGGGCGGTCGGGTCGTGATGCGTTGCAGCCACAGCCCCGGCGCTGCCACCGCGCCAAGTACAGGCCATCGGGCGCGCGCCGCGGCGCGGATCACCTCATAGCTTACACCCGCGATGACCGGCAGCAATAGCACGCGCGCGGCGAAGCGCCCGCCGAAATCTTCGAACGGCAGCAGGGCGTACGCCGCGATCGAGATTAGCATGACGACCATCAGGAAGCTGGTGCCGCAGCGTGGGTGATAGGTGCTGAAGCGCTGTGCGTTCTCGACCGTGAGCGGGCCGCCTGCCTCGAAAGCGAACACGACGCGATGCTCGGCGCCGTGGTATTCGAAGACGCGGCGGATGTCCTTCCAAAGCGAGATGGTCAGCAGGAATGCGACGAACAGCACGATCCGGATGAGGCCGTCCGCTACGTTGAAGGCGATCCGTCCGCCAGCTGCTGGCAGCCATGCGCCCAGCTGCGTGGCCAGGTACAGCGGGACGAACTTGTAAAGGAAGACGAAGAACCCGAGCGAGACGGCCAGATTCACCGCCATCATCGCGGGGCTGATCTCCTTGCCGCGCCCGCCTTCGGGCAGCGCCGCGTTCGCCGAAAAACGCAGGGCCTTCATCCCCAGCCACAGCGCCTGTCCAAGGGTTCCCACGCCGCGCAGCACCGGCCAGCCCCACCAGCGCGAGCGTTCGGAAAGCTTCGCCAGCGGGGCTTCTTCGGTCACCAGTCGGCCGTCGGCGCGGCGCACCGCCACGCAGTAGCTGTGCGGGCAGCGCATCATGACGCCTTCGATGACGGCTTGCCCGCCGATCAGGACTTCCTCGTCGTTCTGGGCAACCAGATGCTGCTGCACCAGCGGCCACAACAGGCGCATGGGACGCAAGCGGGAAGCGGCTCCTCTCTTTTCCGAGTATAGCGCGGCGGTTCGCTGCGACTCCCCTCAGGGCTGCGGGCGGGGCGGCTCGTCCAGCCACTCCGGGCGCCGCAGCACCGGGCGCGGCTTGGCGCCATCGGGCGGCCCGATGATGCCCTCGCGTTGCATCCGGTCGAGGATTCGCGCCGCTCGGCCGTAGCCCAGCCGCAGACGCCGCTGCAACGTCGAGGTGGAAGCCTTCCCCAGCTCGCAGACGATCCGGACCGCATCGCGATAGAGCGGGTCCTCTTCGATCTCCGCCCCCGCGCCCTCGGCGGTTTCTTCCTCCGAGGGCGGGGCGATGAGATACGAGGGATCGTACTCGGGAGAGGCTTGCGCCTTCCAAAACTCGACCACGCGGTTGATTTCGGCTTCGGTGACCAGCGGGCCGTGCAGGCGGGTCAGCCGGGAACTCGCGGGGGGCAGGAACAACATGTCACCGCGCCCCAACAGGTGCTCTGCGCCCATCACGTCGAGGATCGTGCGCGAGTCCACGCGTGTGGCCACGCGGAAGCTGATGCGTGCCGGGAAGTTGGCCTTGATGACGCCGGTGATGACGTCCACACTGGGCCGCTGGGTGGCCAGCACCAGGTGCATCCCCACGGCGCGCGCCATCTGCGCCAACCGCATGACCGATTCCTCGACGTTGCGCCCCTCGACGATCATCAGATCGGCCAGCTCGTCAATCACGATCAGCACGTAGGGTAGCGGCTCGGGGCCTTCCTCCTCGCCGAATAGCGCGCCGCCCTGCTGCTCGAGCTGGGTGAACTTGCGGTGGTACTGCTCGATGTTGCGCACGCCGTGGTCCGAGAGCACCCGGAAGCGCCGCTCCATCTCCAGCACGGCGTTGCGCAGCGCATTGGCGGCCTTGCGCGCGTCGGTGATCACGGGCGTCAGCAGGTGCGGGATGCCCTCGTACAGGCCCAGCTCCAGCCGCTTCGGATCCACCAGGATCATCCGCACCTCGTCGGGCGTGGCCTTGTAAAGCACCGACATGATCAGGCAGTTCAGAAGCACGCTCTTGCCGGAGCCGGTGGAACCCGCGATCAACAGGTGCGGCATGGCTTCGAGGGGCGTGACCTTGATGCGCCCGGCCACGTCCTTGCCCAGCGGCAGCGTCAACCGCGAGGGCGAGCGTTGGAACTCCTCGGATTCGAGCACCTGCCGCAGCACGATGAGCTCCCGCCGGGCGTTGGGGACTTCGATGCCGACGGTGGGACGCCCCGGGATGCGCTCGATCAAGATGGACTCGGCTTGCAGGCCCAGGCAGAGATCCTCGGTCAGCGTGACGATGCGGCTGTACTTGATGCCGGCCTCGGGCTTGAACTCGAACGTGGTGACGACGGGGCCCGGGTTGATCTGAACGACCGAGCCCAGTACGCCGAACTCCTTGAACTTCGCCTCGATGCGCGCGGCGATCTCCTGCAACTCCTGCCCGTCATAAGTGCCGCGCCCCGGTCCTTCGTTCAACAACTCGAGTGGAGGCAGGCGGTACAGCGGCCGGCTGGGTCGAGGTCCCAGCGGGTGCGACTCCCCGGCAGGGCTCTGCTCTCCGCTCACGGCCGCAGGTTCGGACGCCGGCATCGGCTCGGCCGCCGGACCCAGCAAAGGCTCCGCTTCGGGCTCCGGAAGATCCTCCAGCGTCCGGATCGGAATCTCCCGCGCGGACGGAGCGGGCAACGCGACGGATTCCGGTTCGCCGGGCGGCGGCTCCTCGATCTCATGGGGGGGCTGTTCGTTCCCGGCAGGCCCTGCTCCAGCGGGCTGCGGCGTGGTTGGTCGTCGGGATCGCAAGCGTGCAGGCAGCCGCAGCCGCGGCCACCAGCCGCTCGCGCGGCGGGCCGCCGGCGCCAGGCACGCCAACGAGAAGCCGAACAGCAGGTAAAGGGAACTCAGCAGGCAAGCGGCCAGGACGAGAGCCGCACCGGTCGTGTTGAACCAGGCCCTCAGCGACTCCGCCAGCACCAAGCCGATCAGGCCGCCGGCGGGCAGCCCGGCCACCTGCCAGCTGCCGGCCAATCCCAGCGCCGCGCAGCAGGCCAGGACAAGCAGCAGGAACCCACCCAGTTGACTGCCTGCCATCACCGGCCGGCGACGCCGCACCAGGTTCCAGGCTGCCATCACCAGCAGCACGGGCATGGGAAAGGCCATGGCGCCGAACCCTTGCAGGGCCAAGTCCGCCAGATGTGCGCCGAAGGGACCGATCAGGTTGCGCGCAGGCTCGCCAGTGGCCGTGTTCCAGGAAGGATCTCCAGGGTGATACGAAACCAAGCTCAGCCAGGCCGCCAGCCCGACCAGCAGCAAGAGGAATCCGCCCAGCTCGCTCCAACGCGAGCCGCCACTCGATTCTGCGTCCCGCATCTGGCTCCTAGCGGAGCGCGGTCAGTGCCAGGGCAATAACGATTATGCCAAAAACCAGGCGGTAATAGACGAAAATCCGCAAGGTGTGCCGCCTCAGGAACCTTAAGAAGAACGCGATGACCGCCCAGCCGGTCAAAGCGCTAGCGAGGGTTCCCACGACAAAGGCCGGCCGCATGGCAGGCTCGATACCGCCGGCGGCCATCACATCGAGGGTTTCCTTCACTGCCGCGCCAACCAGCGCCGGCGTGGAGAGCAGGAAGGAAAACCTCGCGGCGGCCGGTCGGTTCAAGTCACGGAGCAACGCCGCGGTGATGGTAATCCCGCTGCGCGAGACCCCGGGGACGATGGCGATCGCCTGGGCCAGGCCGATCCAGAGCGCGTCCGCCCATGACAGTTGCGACAGATCGCGCCGGCCTTTGCTGCGGCGGTCAGCCCAGTACATCAGCAGCCCGATCGAGACCAGCATCGTTCCCATCAGCAGGGGGCTGCGCCAGCTCTGTTCGGCATAGCTCTTGAACAGGTAGCCGGTCACGCCGACCGGCAGCGTGGCCACAGCCAGCATCCACAGCAGGCGCGGGTTGGCGGCGAGCTCCGGATCGTGTTGCAGACGCGCCCCAGGGAAGGCCTGGGCGATCAATTGCAGCCAGTCGCGGAAGAAGTACGCCAGCAGGGCGGCGACCGTTCCCAGGTGCAATGCGATATCGAAGGAAAGCCCGGGGTCGCGCCATCCCAGCAGCCAGGGCGCCAGGGCGAGGTGCGCCGTGCTCGAAATGGGAAGAAACTCCGTGAGGCTCTGAACCACGGCGAGGACGATCGCCTGATACAGGGGCATGAGCAGAAACCACCATGCTAGCGCACCGGTCCGGCTCGCCCCCCGGGCCGCGCGCCGCGATATGCTCAGGAAGGGAGAATGGCCTTGCCTGCCGGAGAGAAACCCGCCGGACGCAGCCTCAGCGTCCCCGTCCCCCTCGTCATTTTCGCCGCGCTGCTGACGATCGGCCTGTTGGCGATCTGGTACCTCAGCCGGCCCGCGCCGCAGCCTCCCGGTCCAGTGCTGACGCCGGAGGCTCGCGCCTACGTGAAGTACCTCAAGCTGAGCGACACCGAGATGAAGGCGCACAAGAGCTACCTGAACCAGCGCGTCGTGGAGATCACGGGCAAGATCACCAACACCGGCCCACGCGCGCTGCGGCTGGTCGAAATCCATTGCGTGTTCTACGACCCTTACGGTCAGGTCGTGCTGCGCCAGCGCGTGCCCATCGTCGGCCGCAAGGGAGGCGGTCTGAAGCCGGGCGAGACCAAACCCTTTCGCTTGCCTTTCGACGAGTTGCCGGAGAGCTGGAATCAGGGTCCTCCCCAGTTGGTCATCGCGCAGATCATTTTCGAGGACTGAAGAGCCCATGCGGAGCGTTCTTCCGCTGCTGCCGTGCGTGTGTGCGGCCCTGCTGTCTGCCGAAACGGTGGCGTTCAGACTCGACCGGGCCGCCGAGGTCGTTGCCGAACTCGACATGCGCTCGCCGGGATCCGACTTCGCGCAGCCCGGCCGGGAAGCGGCGGTGGCTCGCGTCCGCCTGGAGGGACGCACGCCGCATTACGTCACGCTGTTTGCAGGTGCGGACGTCCGTACCTATCGCGTCTTCCTGGGCGAGCTGCCCGCCGGCGAGCACCGCTTGACGGTGCAGCGCGACCCGAAGTGGTCCGCGCCCGGCTCGGGCTTCGAGCTGCTAGCGGCACGCATCCGCGAGTACCGCCCGGGCGATGCATATTACGCGGCGCTCGCGCATGCGCCGGTGCTGTTCGCGCGCGAGGACGCGCCCGCCCGGTTCAGCGATGTGCCGCTGATCACCTACTGCGAGAAATTGCGGGAAGGGAGTGCGGACGTCCTCCAGTACACGGTGGTTTTTTCCAACGAGGATGGAGGCACTTCGACACGGGCCTTGATGGCTCGCTGGGGACGCACCGTCGACATCGAGTTCGTCTATCGCGTCTGGCCGGGTCCCCAGGGCCAGCCGCTGCGGGCGACGATTCAAACCCGCAACCATCGCGAGGTGGAGTTCGACGGCGTGCGCGAGGGATGGCACCCGCTGCTGTATGTCATCACCCGCAACAACATGTTCGCCGCCGAGGGCCCGGCCACGATTCGATATCAACTGGCGCCGGAAGTGGTGGATCTGGCCGCCGCCTCGCGCGAACTCGTGCTGGACGAGGACCCAACCCTGTACCGCGTGGCTGCACAGGAGCTCCAGCGCGAGGGCAAGTTGCGCCCATTCGGCGCGGTGGAGGGAGAGAAGATCAGCGATCCGCGGAACTACCTGCACGTCGAGATGAAGCTCGAAAACCGCAACTCGGCTGTGGCGGTGCTTGTGAGGCTGGAAGGGGAAGAGATTTGGCGCAGCTCGCACCTTGGGCGTTGGGACTACGCCATCGCTCGCGACGGCTGGGCGCGGACCACGGTCGAGCTTCCGCCCGGGAGCCTCGCCGAGAGCATCCGAGAGATAGGCTTCCATTGCCTGGCAGTCCCGACGCGCGTCAACGACAAGGACTTGTGGCCCGACGGGGGCCATTGCCGGGTGCTGGCCGTGCGCAGGTTCTTCCTGCTCGATGCCGCCTACCGCCCGGGAAACGATGCTTGGAGATTGCCGCAGGGAGCCGAACCGCTCGAGATCCCTTCTGGACAGATGAGGGTCTTTCGGCGTTGACCTTGCCTTGCTAAGGTGGGGGCAGCAAGAGAAAAGCCCCGGGCTGGGGTCCCCGGGGCTTCACTCAGAGGGGCTAGCGACGGACTGGGCTCCGTCGCCGGGGATGCTACGTATTAGCGACTGATTCGAGTATAGAACAAAGGGCTCCCGATTGTCTTCTGGCTTAATCGAACTTTAATTCTTGGGGCTGGCGATGTTCGGACCTGAGGGAGGCGCAGATTCCGCCGAAGGCGGGCCGACGCCACCGATCCGGCGGGCCCGCTCGTAGTCGGCCACCAGTTGCCGCGTGATCTTGTCCGCCACGTCTGCACTGGCACCACGGAACTTGCCCCCAGTGCTTTCCTGGGTGGTCGCCCAGATCACGTCGCCGTGCCTGTTCACCAGGCGGACCGCCGCGGAAGCTTCGTGTCGCCGTTCGGCGATGCGCGTCGAGGAATGCTCGCCCACGCCGATGCTGCCATAAGTGCGGCTGCCTTGGCTGGTCGAGGTGCGGGAGGTACCTGTGCCGAAGCTGCCCCGCACGCTGAGGCCTTCGCTCGAGGCGAAGGTGTCCGTGTAGACCAAGTCCTCCGCAGAGCCGCGCAGGATGGCGTCGGCACGCTCGGGATTCTCGGTGACCACGAAAAGCTTGGCCGAGTGGAGCGCCGCCACGATCATCTCGCGGATGTGCGCCGCCACTTCGCCCCCCGTCAGCCGGTCTACGTAGACGCGGCGAATGCTGAGCAGTTCACGCAGGCGCTGGCTTTCCAAGTCGTCGCTGGAGGGCTGTTGCGGGGCTTGGGCTGCGAGGGCTCCGGCGAGCGCAGCCAGCCCTGCCGCAAGCCGCGCGTGCATCAGCCGCCTCCCCGGCCCGCCTTGCGCGCCTCTTCGTCCTGAAACTCGACCCGCCGGCCGGTACGCGCTTCGAGCGCGGCAAGCACCGCGCGGATATCCCTCTTGTCCACCCGGAAGACCATGGCTTGCTGACGATCCTGCTCGTCGCGGTAACCGATGGTCAGAAAATGCTTGCGCTTCTTGCTCAGCAGCAACACCGGCGATACGATGACGCCGAGGGCATAGCGCCTGCTGGCCTGCTGGCCGTATTCGAGCAGGTTGATCTTCTCGTACGGAACGGTGATGCTGCCCAGGCGGGTGCGGAACTCGAACACTTGGTGGTCGGTGGTGAGGATGCGCCCCTCGATGTTCGCCTTCAGAGCGGCGGTGGTGCCGCCGACGTACTGCGCCCGGCCACCTTCGCTGCCCGCTCGCAATAGGGCGGCAGTCCACGTCAGCCAGCCGGCGCAGAGCCACGCCATGAGCCGGTGACGGGCGCTCTTGCACCACATGGCCGTAGTACCATGAAAACAGTAGCCGCGCGCGCGGCTTTTTCTCAGGGGGACTGGCAGGTGCCGGGAGCAAACCGACTGCATCACGAACACAGCGGCGAGCCGCTGCCGCCAGGGGTCGTCCTGAGCCCGGACGTCCTCCGCCGGAATCGTCTACCGCCCGGCCAGCGGAAAAGCGAGCGCTGGCCGGTGCTCGATGCCAGTGGCCCTCCACGAATCGAGCTGGCCTCGTGGCGGTTGCGCGTGGACGGTCTGGTAGCTCGGCCTGGGCAGTGGAGCTGGGAGGAGTTCGCCGCGCTGCCGCGGGTGAAAGTCTATGCCGATTTTCACTGTGTTACGGGATGGTCGCGCCTGGGCAATCTCTGGGAAGGCGTCTCGACGCGCGAGCTGCTGGCTCGCTGCGGGGGCGCGAGGCCGGAGGCACGTTTCGTGCTCGTGCACGCTTGGGACCGCGGCTGGACCACCAACCTGCCTCTCGAAGAATTCCTGGCCGAAGACGTTCTGATCGCCACCCACCACGACGGCCGGCCTTTGACCCTCGAGCATGGCGGGCCGGCCCGCCTCGTGGTCCCGAGGCTCTATGCGTGGAAGAGCGCCAAGTGGGTGGCGCGCATCGAATTGATGGAGAGGGACCGCGCAGGGTTCTGGGAAAGCCACGGCTATCACATGCGCGGGAACCCGTGGAAGGAGGAGCGGTACGGATGGTGACGACCACCGAGCAGAGAGGTCTCTCGCGATCCTCCCGCCGCAAATGGCTGCTGGGCGGCCTTGCCGGAGCGGGTATGGTCGGGCTCGCGGGTCTGGCGTACCGGGCGTTTCCCAGCTTCTGGCGGCAGTACTTCGATGAACTGGGGCGGCCCATCGCCGCGGCACCCCGGCGACCGACTCCGGAGCGGTGGCCCGCCACCGGGTTGCATGCGGCGTGGCTGGGACACGCGACGGTGCTGCTCAAGGTGGATGGGTTCTGGGTGCTGACCGACCCTATCTTCAGCAAACGGGCGGGAATTCACCTGGGCGTGACGACGCTCGGCGTGAAAAGGCTGGTGGAGCCCGCACTGCCCCTGCCCCGCCTGCCTGTACCGGATCTGGTCCTGCTGTCGCATGCCCACATGGATCATATGGACACCCCTACCTTGCGGCGACTCGAGAACCCGCGCACAGCGGTGGTTCTGGCGCGGCACACATCCGACCTCGTTCGCCCTCACCGCTTCGGCGCCGTGCACGAGCTAGGCTGGGGCGAGCAGGTCCGCGTCGGTCCGGCCCTGGTTCGTGCCTTCCCCGTGAATCACTGGGGCGCGCGCTACCGTACCGACCGGCACAGGGGATACAACGGCTACGCGGTCGAAATCGGGCGATGGCGTCTGATTTTCGGCGGCGACACCGGCGACACCCACCACTTCCGCGAGCTGCGGGGCAGCCGGCCTTTTCATCTGGCCATCATGCCCATCGGCGCCTACAACCCCTGGCGGCGCCGCCACTGCACGCCCGAAGAGGCATGGCGCATGACCAACGAGGCGGGCGCTGAACGTATCCTCCCCGTGCATCACCAGACGTTCGTTCTCAGCCGCGAGCCCATCATGGAACCGATCCAGAGGCTGCTCGAGGCGGCCGGGCGGGAGCAGGAACGCGTGGCCGCGCGCCAGATCGGCGACGAGCTGCACGTTGCCTGAAGCGCGCGGCGCGCTGGGAGGCTGTCGGTCGAGCGGCTTTCCGCAGTGCGGCCTCCGCTACAATTCGGGTTATGGTGCGCCTGCCTTGCCTGTATGCGCTCCTGATCTCAGCTGCCCTGCCCCAACAGCCCTTCGACGTGCATGCCTTGCTCAAGATCCAACGCATCTCGGACCCGCAGATCTCGCCCGACGGCCGCAGCGTGGCTTTCGTCGTCGAGAACATCGAGCTCGAAAAGAACCGCAGGATCCGCCACATCTATGGGATGCCGGTCGCCGGGGGCAATCCCGTGCGCCTGACGAACGAGGGCAGCTCGAACCAGCGTCCGCGTTGGTCGCCCGATTCCCGCCACATCGCCTTCATCTCGGATCGCACCGGCACGCCGCAGGTCTGGATCATGAAGGCAGACGGCAGTGAACCCAGACAAGTGACCCGCATGCCGACAGGAGCCCGCGGCGTGCTGTTCACGCCCGACGGCAAACATCTGCTGTTCACCGCCGAGGTCTATCCCGAGTGCGGGGCCGACGAGGCTTGCAACCAGAAAAAGCTGGACGAAGAGAACGCCTCGCCGGTCACGGCGCGCATCTACACCTCCCTGCTGTACCGGCACTGGGACCGCTGGCAAAGCCGACGGCGCAGTCACCTGCTGGCGATTCCGGTCGAAGGCGGCAAGGCGACGGATCTGACCCCAGGGGACCGCCACGTGCCGCCTTTCTCGTTGGGCGGTCCGGACGACTACGCGGTGTCTCCTGACGGCAGCGAGGTCTGCTACGTGATGGTCAGCGACCCCGAGCCGGCCGTGAGCACCAACACGGACCTTTACGTCGTGCCGATCTCGGGAGGCCAGCCTACGCGCATCACCTCCAACCCCGCGGCAGACAACTCGCCCGCCTACTCGCCCGACGGAAAGTACCTGGCTTTCCGCATGCAGACGCGGCCCGGCTATGAAAGCGACCGTTGGCGGCTGGCTGTACTCGAGCGCGCCACCGGCAAGCTCACCGTCCTGACCGAGAACCTCGACCGCTGGGTCACCGGATTCACTTGGTCGCCGGACTCCACGCGCATCTTTTACACCGTCGAGGATCGAGGCCGTCAGGTGGTCCACATGGTGCCGGTGACCGGCGGCGGCGCGCGCACCATCGTCGGTGGACCAGGCTACGTCAGCGACGTACAGTTCACGCCTGACGGCAAGACCATGGTCTACCTGGGCCAGAGCGGCGTCGAGCCGGCCAGATTGTACCGCGTCTCATCGGCCGGGGGCGCGCCGGAGCCCCTGACCCGGCTCAACGACGTTTTGCTTTCGAACTACCGTCTCTCCGAGTACGAAGAATTCTGGGTGGAGGCGCCGGACCGCGTGCGCGTCCACAGCTTCCTCGTCAAACCCCACGGCTTCCGCGAGGACCGCAAGTATCCCGTCCTTTTCCTGATCCATGGCGGGCCGCAGAGCGCCTGGGAGAACAACTGGGGATACCGCTGGAATCCGCAGGTGTTCGCCGGCGCCGGCTACGTCGTTGTCCTGCCCAACCCCAGGGGCTCGACCGGCTTCGGACAGAAGTTCATTGACGAGATCAACGCCGACTGGGGCGGCAAGGTCTACGACGACATCATGGCGGTGGTGGACTACGTGACCGCGCTGCCTTACGTGGATGCTGAACGCATGGCTGCGGCCGGCGGCTCCTACGGCGGCTACATGGTCAACTGGATCCTCGGCCACACGCAGCGGTTCCGGGCCCTGGTCTCGCACGCCGGCGTCTTCGACCTGCGCAGCATGTTCGGCGAAACCGAGGAACTGTGGTTCCCGCTTTGGGAGTTCCTGGGCGCGCCTTGGGACAATCCGGAGCTCTATGCGCGCTTTTCGCCCAGCTACTACGCGAAGAACTTCCGCACCCCCACGCTCGTGATCCACGGCGAACTGGACTATCGCGTTCCTTACGGACAAGGCTTGCAACTGTTCACCGCCTTGCAGCTTCAGAAGGTTCCCTCCAAGCTCCTGCTCTTCCCGGACGAGGGGCACTGGATCCTGAAGCCGCAAAACAGCGTTCTCTGGTACAGAACTTTCCTGGATTGGATCAACGAGTGGGTGGGCAAGCGCCCGCCAGCGCCGGGGGCGCCCGCCCCGAAGCCCTGAAGAGTCATGGGCGGGCGTGCTCGGCCCTTTCCGGAATGCGCCACAGGTAGATCCTGTGGCCGTTGACCTCGATCTGGCGCTCCGGCCTCCAGTCGCCCATGTCGTGGCAGTGCGACACCACCCGGGTGCCCGGTTTCAGCTCGCGCAACAGCTTGGGCCGGAGCTTCAAATTCACCCAGGGCCACAAGTAGAGCGTGACCACGGTGGCCTCGCGGATATCGGCTTCGAACAGGTCCTCGTTACGGAAACGGACGCGACCGGATACTCCTGCCCTGCGCGCGTTCTGCTCGGACTCGGCGATGCGCGCCGGATCTATGTCGATGCCCACGCCTCGGGCACCGAATTCCTTGGCGGCGGCGATCACGATGCGGCCGTCCCCACAGCCCAGGTCGTAGACCACGTCACGCGGGGTGACCTCTGCCAGCTCGAGCATCGCCCGCACCACCTCCGGCGGCGAAGGTTCGTAGCGGACGTCGGGAGGGCGAAGGGGCGGCTTCTGAGCGGTAGCCAGGCCGAGCAGGCCGGCCAGTAGTAGGGCATTCCTCCACAGTCGGCGCATGGTCTGGCTTGTCAAGGCGCGCCGCGTCGCGCCCGGGTTCCGCCCCGCGCCGCCGCAACCGAGAACCTCCGCCCGCGCCGGCGCGGCGACCCCTCCATTGCGGTCCTAGTGCTTGGGTTGCTGTGGGCGGGGCGGAATGCGCCAAAGGTAGATCTTGTGGCCGTCCAGCTCGACCTCCTTTTCGGGCGTCCAGTCCCCCATGTCGTAGCCGTGCGAGACCACGCGCGTGCCGGGCCGCAATTCGCGCAGCAGCTTGGGCCGCACCTTCTCGTTCATCCAGGCGCCCAGGTACAGCGTTACCACCGTCGCCTCGCGAATGTCGGACTCGAACAGGTCTTCGTTGCGGAAGGAGACGCGGTCCTCGACGCCTGCCTTGCGCGCGTTTTCCCGCGACTCGGCGATGCGCTCGGGGTCAATGTCTATTCCCACACCGCGGGCCCCGAACTCTTTGGCCGCGGCGATCACGATCCGGCCGTCGCCGCAGCCGAGATCGTAAACCACGTCCCGGCTGGTGACGCCAGCCAGCTCGAGCATCGCACGCACCACTTCGGGAGGCGAAGCTCCATAGGGAACGTCGGGAGGGCGCAGGGGGGCTTGTTGCGCGGGCAGGCAGGCCAAGGCCCCCAGACCTGCCGCCAGAGCCAGGAACGTAGGTTTCATGGTGCGAATTCGGACCCGGCGGCCTCGAGGCGGCCGCGCAACTGCATCGGTGATGGGCTCGACATAGCCCTTGCTATAATTATGCTTACTCGGACGAGGCTCGGAGCGGGCAGGGGAAGCGACGCATGAAGAAACTCATCCTGCTGAGGCCACGCGGTTTCTGCGCTGGCGTGGTCCGGGCGATTGACATCGTCAAGCTCGCACTGGAGGCCTATGGTCCGCCCGTCTACGTCCGCAAAGAGATCGTGCACAACCGCCACGTGGTGGAGGAACTGCGCCGGGCGGGCGCGATCTTCGTCGAGGAGCTGGACGAGGTGCCCGAAGGTGCGCGCGTGATTTTCAGCGCGCACGGCGTGGCCCCTTCCGTGCGCGAGCAGGCCCGCGCCCGCAGGCTGGAAGTCATTGACGCCACCTGCCCGCTGGTGACCAAGGTCCACCTGGAGGCCCTGCGCTTCGCTCGTCTCGGCTACACCATCGTGCTCATCGGCCATCGCGATCACGACGAAGTCATCGGCACCATGGGGGAGGCGCCCCATTGCACGGTGGTGGTTTCCGGCGTGGAAGAAGTGGACCGGCTGACCCCGCCGGATCCCGAGCGCGTGGCCTACATCACGCAGACTACCTTGAGCCTGGACGAGACGCGCGAGATCGTGGAGCGCCTGCGCCAGCGTTTTCCCGCGATTCAAGGACCGGCTGCGCAGGATATCTGTTACGCCACCGAGAACCGCCAGTTGGCGGTCAAGGCCGTTGCTCAGCTCTGTCAGCTGCTCCTGGTCGTGGGATCGCAGAATAGCTCGAACTCCAGGCGCCTGGTCGAGGTGGCGCGCAACTCTGGCGTCGAGGCGCATCTCGTGGATGACGCTTCCGAACTCGATCCCGCCTGGTTCGACGGTGTCGAGACGGTGGCCATCACGGCGGGCGCCTCCGCACCGGAGCACCTCGTGCAGGATCTGGTCCGCGAGCTCGCCGGCCGAGGATTTTCCAGGGTCGAGGAGATGACCCTCAAGCAAGAGGACGTCCGCTTCAGTCTTCCTCCGCAACTGGTCTCGATCGCTGCCCGTCCAACTCCCGTGGAGCCATGAACCCCGCTGCTTCTGCTGCACGTGTGCTCGCCAACGCGGCTGCCGAGGCGCACGCCCGCGGCGTCGGAAGCCTGCTCGCCCGGCAGCACGAATCCGGATACTGGCACGGGGAACTCTTCGGCGGGGACACCACGCTCGAATCCGATTTCATTCTGCTCGAGCTCTGGCAGTACCCGCCTGTGCATGGCCGCTGGGATCCCCCTTCGCGGCCGCGCATTGAAAAGGCGGTCGCCTCCATCCTGGCGCGCCAGTTGCCCGACGGGGGTTTCTCCATTTACCCCGGAGGGCCTGCCGACGTGAGCGCCAGCGTGAAGGCGTACTTCGCGCTCAAGGTGGCGGGAGTGCCGGCCGAGGATCCCCGCATGATCCGGTTGCGTGAGCGAATCCTCTCGCTCGGCGGCATCCAAGCGGCCAACAGCTACGTGAAGCTCAACCTCAGCTTCTTCGGTCTCTACCCCCGGCGCTGGTGCCCCAGCGTGCCGCCGGAAATGATCTTGCTGGGCAACCTCATCTACCAGATGTCCTCTTGGACGCGGGCCATCGTGATCCCCCTTTCCATCGTGCACGCCGCCAACCCCCGGCGGCCCGTGCCCGCGGGCTTCGATCTGTCGGAGTTGTACCATCCCAGCCGTCCACTGGGCTGGGCGCGCGATCCCGAGCTGTTCAGTTGGCGCAACTTCTTCCTGGCCGCAGACCGTTTCCTCAAATTCTGGGAAGAGCACGGCTCGCGAGCCTTGCGCTCGCTGGCCATCCGCAAGGCCGAGCGCTGGATGCTGGAGCGCACGCGCTACTCCGACGGTCTGGGCGCGATCTACCCGCCGATGATGTACGTGATCATGGCGCTGGACGTGCTCGGCTACGGGCGCGACCATCCCGACCGGGTCGAGGCAGAGCGTCAGTTCTACGGCCTGTTGACCGATGACGGTGAGCGATTCTTCTTCCAGCCCTGCTTTTCCCCGGTCTGGGACACCGCCATCGCCGCCTTTGCCTTGGGGGCGCGCGAAACGCCGGATGTCCGACGGGCTTTGCGCCGGGCCGCCGACTGGCTGCTCACCAAGCAGGTGCGCCACAAGGGCGACTGGGCCATCAAACGGCCTCGCGTCGAACCCGGCGGCTGGTATTTCGAATTCGCCAACGAGTTCTATCCCGACATTGACGACACGGCCATGGTCCTGCTGGCGCTCGAGCGCGCCAGCGCCTCCGACGCCGCCCGCCAGCAGGCGGCCGAGCGACGCGCGATCAACTGGCTGCTCGCCATGCAGTCTTCCGACGGCGGCTGGGCGGCCTTCGACGTGGACAACGACTGGACACCCCTCAGCCACATGCCCTTCGCCGACCACAACGCCATGCTGGATCCGACCTGCCCCGACATCACTGGCCGCGTGCTCGAGGCCCTGTGCCGGCGGGGCGCGGATCCGACCGGCAGGACGGTGCGCCGCGCCGTGGCGTACCTCCAGCGCACGCAGCAGCCGGAGGGATGCTGGTACGGGCGCTGGGGCGTCAACTACATCTACGGAACGTTTCTGGCCTTGCGCGGCCTGCGCGCCGCCGGCCAGAGCGATCGTGAAGCCCACATCCTGCGCGCCGCTGAATGGTTGCGTTCCGTCCAGAATGCCGATGGCGGTTGGGGCGAAAGCTGTGCCAGCTACGCCGAAGGTCGCTTCGTGCCCGCGCCCAGCACGGCTTCCCAAACCGCATGGGCCCTGCTGGGCTTGCTGGCCGCAGGAGACACGGCCTCGCAGAGCGTGCAGAGAGGGATCGAGTACCTCGTCGAAACGCAGCGGCAGGACGGCACCTGGCACGAGGACCTGGCCACGGGCACGGGCTTCCCGGGAGTCTACTACCTGGTCTACACGCTCTACCGGCAGTCCTTCCCGGTGCTGGCGCTGGCGGAGTTCCTTGAGCGCCACCGCGGAGAGTGATCATGCGTTTCCCGGTTTCCCTGACCGCGGGCCTGGCGGCCTACATCCTGCGCAACAAACTGCGACCGCCGCCGGAATGGCAGCGCGACGCCGCGGCAGGCAACGGCAGCCCCTTTCGCATCCTCGGATCGCCCAAGCCCGCGACCGCCACGGCAGCGTCCACGAAACGCGACGGCGCCAGGCACCCGCTGATCCACAAACGCTTCCCCCTGGTGCTGATGCTCGAGCCCCTTCACGCCTGCAACCTGACCTGCACCGGCTGCGGGCGGATCCGCGAGTACGAGGACACGATGACGCAGCGGCTTACCCTGGAGCAGTGTCTGCGCGCCGCTGACGAATGCGGAGCGCCGATCGTCTCGATCGCCGGTGGCGAGCCGCTGCTGTACCCCGAAATCGCCCTGCTCGTCGAAGGGCTGCTCGCACGCAATCGGCACATTTACCTGTGCACCAACGGGCTGCTCCTGCGGAAACGGCTGCACGAGTTCCGCCCCGATCCCAGACTGTTCTTCAACATCCATCTGGATGGCCTCGAGGAAACCCACGATCGCGCCGTCGAGCGGGCGGGCGTCTTCCGCGAAGCGATCGAAGCCATCCGGGCCGCCAAAGCGGCGGGCTTCAAGGTGTCCACGAACACGACCATCTACAAGGACACAGAGATGGCCGAGATCGAGCGGCTTTTCGAGTTTCTTGAGCCGCTCGGGCTCGACGGCCACATGCTTTCACCCGCCTACGGCTACCCCGCGGTCAACCGGCGGGAAATCTTCATGACGCGGGAGGACGTCCGGGAGAAATTCCGCGACATTGACCGACTGGCCCGCAGGTTCCGCCTCAACGCCACGCCCGTGTATCTGGAGTTCCTCCAGGGCAAGCGCGATCTGCCCTGCACGGCCTGGGGCAATCCCACCTACAACGTCAAAGGTTGGAAGGCCCCCTGCTACCTGATCACCGACGCCCACTACGCTACCTTCGAAGAGTTCATGACCCGGACTCCGTGGGACGACTACGGCCGCGGGCGGGATCCGCGCTGCGAGCACTGCATGGTGCACTGCGGCTACGAACCCTCGGCCGCGCTCGGCATCCACTTCCGGCCCGGCGACGCCTGGAAGATGCTGCGCTGGGCGCTGAAATGAGCGGTGAAGCCGGCGCTGGTCACGGGAGCGACAGGATTCCTGGGCTGGCACGTGGCGCGCTGCCTGCTGGAGAGCGGCCACCGGGTGCGCGTTCTGGCGCGCCCGGGCTCGGCAGTGCGGGAGTTGGATGCCGAGGTCGTGCGCGGCGATTTGCGGGACCCGGCTTCCGTGCGGAGCGCGGTCAGCGGGTGCGGTGTCGTTTTCCACGTGGCCGCGGATTACAGGCTCTGGGCGCCGGATCCCCGCGAGCTCTATCGCACGAACGTGGACGGGACCCGGAACGTGATGGCCGCGGCGCGTGCCTGCGCTGTCGAACGCGTCGTCTACACCTCGACCGTCGGCGTCATCGGCATTCCTGCCAGCGGTATCGGGGACGAGGATACCCCCGTCCGGCTGCGCGACATGGTGGGCCACTACAAGCGCTCCAAGTTCCTAGCTGAGGTCGTAGTGCGGCAGGAGGCGCTTGCCGGGCTTCCCGTGGTCATCGTCAACCCCACCGCGCCCATCGGCGATCACGATTTCAAGCCCACGCCGACCGGTCGCATTGTTCTGGACTTCTTGCGCGGCGCCATGCCCGCCTATGTTGACACCGGGCTGAACTTCGTGGATGTGCGCGACGTCGCCAAAGGCCATCTGCTGGCGCTCGAGCGCGGCCGCGACGGCGAACGGTACATCCTCGGCTCGGAGAACCTGACGCTCGAGGAGTTCTTTCGCAAGCTTGCGGCCGTGAGCGGCTTGGCGGCGCCGCGCCGCCGCATCCCGTATTGGGCCGCATTCGTGGCAGCGCTGGCCAGTACCGGCTGGGCACGGTTGAGCGGACGGCCGCCGCGAGCGCCGCTGGAAGGCGTCCTGATGGCCCGCAAGAAAATGTTCGCCTCGAGCGAAAAGGCCCGGCGCGAGCTGGGTTACCGGCCGCGACCCATCGAGGGCGCGCTGCGCCGCGCGGTGGAGTGGTTCCGTGAGCATGGCTACTGCTGAGGAGGCCGTCCTGATGGTGGCCGGGGACCGGCGCGAGCTGACCGGAGTGCTCGCGCGGTGTCGCGATGTGCGGCGGCTGCGCCTCGGCTTACCGCTCGCAGTGCGCGCCACTCTCTGCGGGCGGCCCGTCCTCTTGGGCGCGAACGGTCCCGGGGCCGCTCTGGCGGCCGAGGCGGTCCGTAGGCTCGCCACTGCCCAGCGGCTGTGCGCGTTGGTCAGCACCGGCTGTTGCGGCGCGCTGGATCCCTCCTTCGCACCCGGCGAAGTGGTCGTGGCCACGGAAGTCTGCCTCGTGCCGGGGGAACTTCGCTTCGCCGCCCGGCTTCCGGCCGTGGCCGGGCCGCATCGTACGGCGCGGTTGGTCTCGGTCGAACGAATCGTGGTCAGGGCAGCGGAAAAGGCCGCGTTGCGACCCTACGGGGAGGCCGTGGAAATGGAAGCCGCCGCGGTGGCGCGCGAGTCGCAGGTCCTCGGCGTCCCCTTCTATGCCGTGCGCGTCGTGCTGGACGGGGCTGGGGAAAGCTTCCAGTTGGACTACAACGTCGTGCGTGGCGCGGACGGCCGCTTCAGCGCGAGGCGGCTCTTGTGGGCGGCCCTCCGGCGCCCACGGGTCGCCAGAGAAGTGCTCGAACTGCGTCGCCGGCTGCGCAGCGTCGCGGAGGTGTTGGGGGAGTTCCTTGCAGGTTGCGAATTCTGACTTGCGTGTGCCACGCACCATGAAGGCCGCCGTTTATGTGGCGCCCGGTCGGGTCGAGATCCAGGAGGTGCCGGTGCCCGAGGTCGGCCCCGGCGAGCTCCTGCTGCGAGTGGAGGCCTGCGGAATCTGCCATACCGACCTCAAGAAGATCGCCTACGGCCTGCTGCCGCCCCCGCGGATCTTCGGGCACGAAACGGCGGGCGTCATCGTGCGCACAGGCCCGGGCGTCGAGGGGTTCCGCGCGGGGGAGCGGGTCGTCGTCTTCCACCACATTCCGTGCGAAGAATGTTTCTATTGCCGGAGGCGCCTCTACGCCCAGTGTCCGGTTTACAAGCGCGTCGGGGTTACCGCAGGCTTCGAACCCGCGGGAGGGGGATTCGCCCAGTACACCCGCGTGCTGCCCTGGATCGTGCCGCGCGGCGTCGAGCGCATCCCTGAGGGCGTGGCGTTCGAGCAGGCCTCGATGGTCGAGCCGGTCAACACCTGCCACAAAGCCATCGAGCAACTGGATCCGCAGCCCGACGATCTCGTACTGGTGATGGGCCAGGGGCCTATCGGCCTGTTGTTCACGCTGCTGGCCCGGCTGCGCGGGGCGCGCGTGGCGGCCACCGAAAGGCTGCCTTACCGGCGCCTGCTTTCCCGTGAACTGGGCGCCGAGCACTGCTGGGATCCCGTCGGCGAGGACGTGCCGGCGCGGGTGCGGCAGCTCAGCGGGGGCCGCGGTGCCGATTCGGTGATCGTGGCCGTCTCCGCGCCCGGCATCGTCGAGCAGGCTGTGGCCGCCTCGCGTCCGGGCAGCCGCATCCTGCTGTTCTCACAAACCTCCCACGAGGAGAAAGTCGTGCTGCCGGGCGCGGAGATCTGCGTCGCCGAGCGGACCATTTTCGGCTGTTACAGCGCTTCGATCGAGCTCCAGCGTGAATCGGCACGGATGGTTTTCGAGGGCACCCTGCCCGTGGAGCGGTTGATTTCCCACCGGCTGCCGCTGGAGCAGATCGGCGAAGGCATCCGGCTCGCGTTGCATCCCGAGGAAAGATCATTGAAAATAGTCGTTCGGCCCCAAGCTTGAGGCAGGCGGCGAGGGGCGCGGCCCGTCCCCAGCCTGTAGCTGCGCGAGGGTACCTGGAATGTCGCCGGAAAGGTGCTCGCCGTGAGATCCGATATGCTCGCCGCCGTGCTCTACGGCAAGGAGGAACTGCGCATCGAGCCGGTGGCGATCCCCACCTTGGGCGAGGGGGATCTGTTGGTTCGCGTGCGCGTGGCGCTGACCTGCGGCACGGATGTGAAGGTGTTCCGCCGCGGCTATCATGCGCGCATGATCATCCCACCCGCGGTATTCGGCCACGAGCTGGCCGGCGACGTGGTCGAAGTGGGCCCCTCCGTCACCCGTTTCCGCGTGGGGCAGCGCGTCGTGGCGGCCAATTCCGCACCTTGCCTGCGCTGCTATTATTGCCGCCGGGGTGCCCAGAACCTCTGCGACGACCTGCTGTTCAACAACGGCGCCTACGCCGAGTACATCCGCATCCCGGCGCGCATCGCCGAGCTGAATACCTACGAAATACCCCAGCACATCGGCTACCACGACGCCGCGCTGGTCGAGCCGCTGGCCTGCGTGTTGCGCGGCGTGGAAGAAACGGGCATGCGCGCTGGCGATGACGTGGCGGTGGTGGGACTCGGCCCCATCGGATTGATGTTCGTACGGCTGGCGAAGAACCTGGGGGCGCGCGTCATCGCGGTGGGTCGGCGTCCCAGCCAGCTCGAGCGAGCGGCTGCGATGGGCGCCGACGAGCTGATTTCGGCGGCTTTGGTGCGGGACCCGGCGCGCGCGGTGCGCGAGCTCA
>JANXAE010000014.1:0-14739 GCA_025062235.1 Bryobacteraceae bacterium | reverse complement strand
CGGGGCCGACGTGGCCATCGAGGCGGTGGGCAAGCCCGAAACCTGGGAGCTCGTCGTGCAAATGGTGCGGCGAGGCGGCGCGGTGAACTTCTTCGGCGGCTGCCCTAGCGGGACTCGGGTCTCGCTGGACACCGGGCTGCTGCACTACTCCGAGATCACCTGCAAGGCGAGTTTCCATCACACGCCCGAGCACGTGCGTCGCGCACTCGATCTGATCAGTCAGGGAGTCATCACAGCCCGCGACTTCGTCAACCGCGAGGAGCCTCTCCGCAACCTGCTGTCGGTGATGCGACACCTGATGAGCCACAACGGGCACCTGAAAACCGCCATCATCCCCTGAGAAGGGACTTCCGTGTTCCTGTACCCGCGGCAGTTCCTGGCTTCGCCCGAGGCTCTCGGCCACGAGTGGACCCGGTCCGAGGCCGAGGCCTACACGCGCTGGCTGGCGTGCAGCCACTACGAGAACTTTCACGTGGTCACGATCCTGCTGCCTCGCGTGCTGCGCCAGGATTTCTACAACCTTTATGCCTATTGCCGCTGGGCTGACGACCTGGGCGACGAGCTCGAGGATCCCGCCGAGAGCCTCCGGCGCCTGCAGTGGTGGGAGGAGCAACTGGAGGCCGTCTACCGGGGTCGGGCCTCGCATCCCGTCTTCATCGCCTTGCGCCGCACCATCGAGAGGCACGAGCTGCCCAAGCAACCGCTGGCGGATCTGCTGACTGCGTTCCGTCAGGACCAGACCGTACGGCGCTACCGGAGCTGGGACGAACTGCTCGCTTACTGCCGGTATTCGGCCAACCCGGTCGGCCGGCTGGTCCTGCACCTGTGTGGTTACCGGGACCGGGAACGTCAGCAGCTCTCCGATGCCACCTGCACCGGCCTGCAACTGGCCAACTTCTGGCAGGACGTCTCCGTGGATCTGGCGAAGGACCGCGTCTACCTTCCGCTGGAAGCCATCGAGCGCCACGGCTATTCCCTCGCAGAATTGTTCGCACGCCGCGTCACGCCCGCCTTCCGCAGCCTCATGCGGGAAGCCGTGGCGCGGGCGCGCGGCTTCTTCCTCGAGGGCATGCCCCTGGCCGGCATGGTGGATCGTCATCTTGCCGTGGATATCGAGCTGTTCACGCGCGGCGGGCTGCGCCTGCTCGAGCTGATCGAGGCGCGAAACTACGACGTTCTGACCGCACGCCCCGTCCTTGGCCGCGTCGAGCGCCTCCGCCTGTTGCTGGGCGCGGTCGGACGGCGCCTCCTGCGACCAGCGGCATGAACCAACTGGCCGATTCCTACCGGTACTGCCGGAGCGTGGCGCGGCGGCGGGCCCGCAATTTCTACTACTCCTTCCTGCTGTTGCCCGCCGCCCAGCGCGACGCGATGTGCGCCGTCTACGCCTTCATGCGGCGCTGCGACGACTTGAGCGACGATCCCGGCTCGGCCGCGGCCGCCCGTCGCGCGATCGAGCGGTGGCGCGAGGAACTCGCCTCCGCCCTGGAAGGTCGGTACGCCCAGTCTCCGCTTTGGCCCGCCTTCCATGACACCGTGCGCCGCTACCGCATCCCGCCGGAGTACTTCTTCGAGATGATCGAGGGCGTCAGTTCCGACCTCGAGCCGCGCCGCTTCCCCACCTTCGAGCAGCTCCAGCGCTACTGTTACCAGGTGGCTTCGGTGGTGGGTCTGACCATCATCCACATCTTGGGCTTCCACAGTCCCGACGCCTTGCCCATGGCCGAAAGCTGCGGCGTGGCCTTCCAGCTCACCAACATTCTGCGCGATGTCGGCGAGGATCTGGAGCGCGGCCGGCTGTACCTTCCGCTCGAGGACCTCGCCAGGTTCGGGTTGAGCGAGGAGAGCCTGCGCAGCGCTGAGCCTCCCGCGGGGTTCCGCGACCTGGTCCGTTTCGAGGCCGCGCGCGCACGGACGCACTACGAGCGGGGGCGCGGACTGCTCCCCCTGATCGAGCCGGCCAGCCGACCCTCTCTGTGGGCCCTGATCGAAATCTACTGGCGGCTGCTCGCGCGCATCGAACGCGCCGGCCCGGCGGTGTTGCGACAGCGGGTCGAGCTCCCCTTGCGTGAAAAGCTTGCCGTCATCGCCCGCGCGGCGCTCATGCACCACTAATAAGAGTAGGGCATGCGTATGGAGATCCTCTTGGCCATCGTGGCAGCCGCAGGTTGGGCGGTGGCCGCTTGGTTATGGTTGCGCTACCAGGCTGCCCGACAGAAGCTGGCAGTGGCCGAGCAGGCCGAGAAGCATCTTTCGGACACGTTCAAGGCCCTGGCCGCGGACGCTCTGGCCCAGAACACTCAGCGATTCCTCGAACTGGCGCTGGAGAGCCTGGGTAAATACCAGGCTACCGCCGAGAAGGACCTCCAGGCCCGCCAGGCCGCCATCGAAGACGCTCTGAAGCCGCTGCGCGAAGCGCTCAGCAACTTCCAGTCGCAGTATGCGCAACTGCAGACGCAATACGGCCAGTTTGGCGATCAGATGCGCGCGCTGGCGGCCGAGGCGCTGAAACAGAACTCGGAGCAATTTCTGCAACTGGCGCGCGAGAGCCTGAGCAGGTACCAGGCCGCTGCCCAGCAGGATCTCGAGGCCCGGCAGACGGCGATCGACAACATCGTCAAACCGTTGAAGGACGCGCTGGAAACGTTTCGGGAGCAGTACGGGCAGATCCAGGAGCAGTACGGCCAGCTCGGCGAGCAGTTGCGTGCCCTTTCGGGCGATCAGCAGAAGCTCAAGGAGGAGGCAGCGAAACTGGCCCAGGCGTTGCGCAGTCCCACCGTCGCCGGCCATTGGGGCGAGATCCAGCTGCGCCGCGTGGTCGAGATGGCGGGCATGCTGGAGTACTGCGACTTCGTCGAACAACCGGCCGGCGGCGACGGGGGCAGGCTGCGCCCCGACCTCATCGTCAAGCTCCCCAACCGGCGCCAGGTGGTCGTAGATGCCAAGGCGCCGCTGAAGGCCTACCTGGAGGCCTTGGAAGCCACCGACGAGGCGGTCCGCGCGCGGAAGCTTCGGGAGCACGCGGCCCAACTGCGCAAGCACGTGGACCAGCTCTCCCAGAAGCAGTACTGGGACCAGTTTTCGCCCGCCCCCGAGTTCGCGGTGCTTTTCCTCCCCGGCGAGAGCTTCTTCGCCGCCGCGTTGGCGAGCGATCCCGAGCTCGTCCAGTACGGGGCCGAGAGGCGGGTCCTGATCGCCGCGCCCGTCACTCTGATCGCCCTGTTGCGCGCCGTGGCCTACGGTTGGCGCGAGGCACGCCTGGCCGAGAACGCGCGGCAGATCAGCGATCTGGGTCGCACGCTGTACGAGAGGCTGCGCACTCTGGCCGAACACGTCGAGGACTTGCGCAACGGGCTGGACAAGGCGGTGAAGGCCTACAACACGCTCGTGGGTTCCCTGGAAAGCCGGGTTCTGGTGGCCGCGCGGCGATTCCACGAGCTCGGCGCGGCCACGGGCGACGAGATCCCGGTGCTCGAGCCGGCCGATCGCGAACCTCGCCAGTTGGCCAAGACAGCGTGGGGCGCTACGCCGGTGTCAGACCCAGACCCGGAGCGTCGGGCAGGATGAGCCTGCCCTCGCGCACGCGCACGCCGCGGTAGGGATCGTTGGCGATGAGCAGGTTGCCGTCGAGGTCGGCCCAATCCACCAGCGGAGACAGGTGAGCCGCCGCCGTCACCGCCACCGAGCTCTCGATCATGCAGCCGAGCATCACTTTCATGCCCAGTGCGCGGGCCGTCTGGATCATGCGCCATGCCGCCAGAATGCCGCCTGCCTTGGCCAGTTTTACGTTGACGCCGTCGAAGGCGCCGGCCACTTTGGGAACGTCCTCCGCATGCAGGCACGCCTCGTCCGCGATGATGGGCATGTTGACGCGCTCGCGCACCCAGGCCGATTCCTCGATCATGTGCGCGGGCAGCGGTTGCTCGATCAGCTCCACGCCCTGTCTTTCGAGCCAGAGAATCTTGCGGACGGCCTCCTCTTTGGACTTCCAGCCCTCGTTGGCGTCCACGCGCAACGGTTTGTCGGTGACGCTACGCACGGCGGCGATGGTGGCTTCGTCCGTGTCGAGTCCGACCTTGATCTTGAGCACCGGGAACTCGGCCGCCTCGCGCACCTTCTGGCGCGTGACTTCGGGCGTGTCTATGCCGATCGAGAAGGTGGTCAGGGGCGAATCGCGCGGATCCAAGCCGAAGTAGCGGTACAGCGGGATGCCCAGCTTCTTGCCCACCCAGTCCATCAGGGCAACGTCGAGCGCACACTTGGCGGCAAAGTTGCCGGGCACGCGCCGGAAGACTTCGGCCATGATCTTGCCGAATTGCCAGGGGTCGCAGGTTTCCAGATCCGCGCGCACGTTCTCGAGCGCCTGCTGGCCTTCGCGCGCGTTCTCGCGATAGCGGGCCAGCGGCGCGCCTTCGCCCAGCCCCGTGACACCCTGCGCCGTGAAGCGGAGGAAGAGATTGTCGCGGTAGTCGCTGGTGGAAGTGGCCACCGTCCAGGTGTGCCTGAGGCGCAGGCGCACGACTTCGGTTTCGATGCGATTGCGTGCCTGGGACGTCGCCAGCGCGGCGCCCGCCAGGCGCCCCAGATCGCGCCGTGTCATTTCAACCTCCTTGCCGCGACGAACAGTTTCTGCCAGTGAGGATCATCGAGCCGGTCCACGCGAACCACGGGCTGCTGGTACGTGGTGGCGTTGATGAATTCGCCCTGACCGAGATACATCCCGGTGTGCGTGATTTTCTCCAGCGATTTGCCGAAGTACAGCAGGTCCCCGGGCCGGATCTCCTCCCTGCCCACCGGCACCATGCCTTCCCAGTGACATTGCGGATGCGCGTCGCGCGGAATGATCACGCCCCGGCGCCGACATAACATCTGTACGAAACCCGAGCAGTCGTAGCCGTAGGCGGAGGTTCCTCCCCAGAGGTAGGGCAAGCCTAGGAAGCGGCGCGCGAATGCCACCACCTCCTCGACCGTCGCGGGCTTGAAGTCGAAGCGCAGGTCTCCGCGCTGGACCCAGGCTTGGCCGCCATCGGCCAGCCGGACTTGGAGCCAGCGGCCGCCGGGCTCCGGCTCGGCGCTGATCTCCAGGCGGACTTCATACGGCAAGGTCATGAGGGGTTCGCGCTTGGTGACGTCCGGTTCGCGGTAGAGATTAGCGAACAGGCTTTCGATCTGGGCTACCTGCCCGCGCGAGGCGTAGGGCGGTTCGGCCGGAGCCATCCGCCTGAGCCACTCGAGCGGCATCCATCCAGTGTAATCGACCGGCGTACGGACGCGCGCCCACCCCGGCTGTTCCTCGACCAGGACCACCGTGACGCCGTAGAGCGCCTGCGAGACCACGTCCGCCTCGCGCGTGGGCTTGGAGTACATGTTCGCCACCGGCCTGAGGACCACGGCAGCGGTTTGCGCAAGCAGGGTCACGGCTAGCAAGCACCCGAGCATGCCAGACCATTCTATTTCGCCCGGGTCCCGCCCAGGCGGCTTCGCTATACTTGTCTGGCCATGCGCAGGAGGACCTTTCTCAGCTTCACGGCCGCCTCGCTCGCACGCGTCCGGGGCGCCAACGACCGCCTCCGGGCCGGCCTGATCGGGGCCGGCGGGCGCGGACGTCTGCTGGCCGCCGAGTTCAAGGAGATCGGCGTCGAAGTCGCCGCCGTCTGTGACGTCTACCAACCCAACCTGGATGCCGGGCTGAAGGCCGCCTCGAGCGGCGCCCGTCCCTACCGCGATTACCGCCGGATGCTGGAGGATCGCACGCTCGACATCGTCGTCATCGCCACGCCGGATCACTGGCACGCCCGCCAGGCGGTGGATGCCGTCGAGGCGGGCAAGGACGTTTACGTCGAGAAGCCCATGGCGCACACCATCGAGGAGAGCTTCCAGATGGTGGAGGCCGTGCGGCGCACGCGCCGCGTACTGCAAGTGGGCACGCAGCGGCGCAGTTTCGATCTGTTTCTCGAAGCCAAGCGGATCATGGACTCGGGAAGGCTGGGCGAGATCCGCCTGGTCAACTCCTGGTGGTACAACCATCAGCCCTCCCTGAGCCGCGCGCAGCTCAGGGGCGAGCTGGACTGGGAGGGATGGCTGGGTCCCGCGCCGCGGCGTCCGCTCGATCCCGTGCGCTTCCACAACTGGTATTACTACTGGGACTACTCCGGCGGGCTGATGGTGGGCCAGGGCGCCCATATCTTCGATGCCATCCAGTGGTTCATGAACTCGACCTACCCGGAGGCGGTGACCTGTGCGGCCTGTCGTCCCAACCTCGAAGGCGCCGAGGTGCCGGAGACCACTTGCGTTTGCGTGGAGTATCCCGAAAGGTACCTTGCAGTGTTCACCTGCGGTTACAAGGCCATGCGCTATCCGCTGACCAACGACCAGATGGTGCAGTACAACGGCACGAAGGCCCGCTTCGACGTGGGCCGGGAAAGCTACGCGCTGTATTTGGAAGACCCGAAAGCGCTCGACCCCCAGCCGGTCGAGGCCCGCAGATCGCCAGGAGCGTTCGCTTCGGCCACGCGAGCCCACATCCGCAACTTCCTGGAGGCGGTGCGCGACCGCAAGGACCCCAGCGCGCCGGTGGAAGCTGGCCACTACGTCACGGTCGTGCTGAGCATGGCCAAGGAGGCGCTGCACAGCGGTCGGCGGCTGCGCTGGGACGCCGCAACGCGCAGGGTTGTGGCCTGAAACCGGATCCGGTCCGGCTGGCGGCGGAGTACAATAGCGCACGATGGCTGAGAGGAACTCCTTCGGCGCCGCTTGCCTTCTGCGCGTCGGCGAGCGCCCCTACCGGATTTATTCCCTGCGCGCACTCGAAAAAGCCGGCTACGCCGGGGTCTCACGGCTTCCCTATTCGATGAAGGTGCTGCTCGAGAACCTTCTGCGGCACGAGGACGGGCGCACGGTCACGGCAGCGCAGATCGAGCGGCTCGCCCGCTGGGAGGGCAAGGTCGAACCGACCGAGATCAACTTCATGCCCGCCCGCGTGCTCTTG
Organism: Bryobacteraceae bacterium; assembly: GCA_025062235.1. Lineage (GTDB taxonomy): Bacteria > Acidobacteriota > Terriglobia > Bryobacterales > Bryobacteraceae > DTHT01. The sequence goes on along the minus strand of JANXAE010000014.1, from coordinate 7,751 downwards.
CAGGACTTCACGGGCGTCCCCTGCTTGGTGGATTTCGCCGCCATGCGCGACGCCCTTCACAAGATGGGTTGCGACCCGCGCCGCGCCAATCCGCTCATCCCGGCCGACCTGGTGATCGACCACTCCGTGCAGGTGGATTACTACGGCTCGCCGGAGGCTTTCCGGCTGAACACGGAGCTCGAATACCAGCGCAACCGCGAGCGGTACGCCTTCCTGCGCTGGGGCCAGTCGGCCTTCGCCAACCTGCGCGTGGTTCCCCCGGGCACGGGCATCATCCATCAGGTCAACTTGGAGTATCTGGCCAGTGTGGTTTTCACGGCGACCCGCGACGGGGAGACCTGGGCCTACCCGGACACGCTCGTGGGCACGGACTCGCATACCACGATGATCAACAGTCTGGGCGTGCTCGGCTGGGGCGTCGGCGGCATCGAGGCCGAGGCTTGCATGCTGGGCCAGCCCATTCCCATGCTCATCCCGGAGGTGGTGGGCTTCAAGCTTTACGGTACGCTCGCGCCGGGCGTCACTCCCACCGACGTCGTGCTCACCGTGACGCAGATGCTCCGCAAGAAAGGGGTGGTGGGCAAGTTCGTGGAGTTCTTCGGTCCGGGGCTGGACTCGCTGGACGCAGCCGACCGCGCCGTCATCGCCAACATGGCGCCCGAGTACGGCGCCACCATGGGTTTCTTTCCCATTGATGCGCACACCTTGGAGTACTTGCGGCTTTCGGGACGTCCGCCCGAGCTCGTGGAGCTGGTGGAAGCCTACGCCCGCGAACAGGGGCTGTTCCGCACCGCGGACTCGCCCGATCCCGTGTTCACCGATACCATCGAGCTCGACCTGAGCACGGTGGCGCCCTCCCTGGCCGGTCCGCGCCGACCGCAGGACCGCATCCTGCTGGGCGAGGTCAAGAAGAACTTCCTCGACATCCTGGGTTCTCCCCAGCGACAGGTCACGATCTCGATCAACGGCCAGCAGGCGACCTTAGGCGACGGCTCCGTGGTGATCGCCGCCATCACCAGTTGCACGAACACCTCGAATCCCACGGTGATGCTGGGTGCCGGCTTGCTCGCCCGTAGGGCTGTCGAGCGTGGTCTCCGGGTCAAGCCGTGGGTCAAGACCAGCCTTTCGCCCGGCTCGAAGGTGGTCATGGACTACCTGCGCGAGGCCGGGGTGCTGGAGTCGCTCGAGGCCCTCGGCTTCCACCTGACCGGATTCGGCTGCATGACCTGCATCGGCAACAGCGGCCCGCTGCCCGAGCCAGTGGCCGAAGCCGTGCAGCGCGACAAGCTCGTGGTGGCCGCAGTGCTGAGCGGCAACCGCAATTTCGAGGGCCGCGTGCACCCTCTGGTGCGAGCCAACTACCTTGCCTCGCCGCCGCTGGTGGTCGCCTACGCGCTGGCCGGCCGCGTGGACGTGGACTTGGGCGCCGAGCCGCTGGGCGTGGACGGCGAAGGCCGTCCGGTCTACCTGCGCGACATCTGGCCCTCGCCGGAAGAAGTCCGCGAGGCCGTCGCGCGGTCGGTGCGCGCCGAACTGTTCCGCAAGGAGTACTCCGAGGTCTTCCGGGGCGACGAGCGCTGGACCTCGATGCCGGCACCCGCAGGCGACCTCTACCAGTGGGATCCCGAATCCACCTACATCAAGCGCCCGCCGTACTTCGACGAGATGGTGGATCCCGCCGCATGGCTGGCTGATCTCCGGGGCATGCGCGCGCTGGCCGTGCTGGGCGATTCCATCACGACCGATCACATCTCGCCGGCGGGTTCGATCCATCCCTCCAGCCCCGCCGGACAGTATCTGATCTCGCTGGGGGTCGCGCCGGAGGACTTCAATTCTTACGGCGCGCGGCGGGGCAACCACGAGGTGATGATCCGGGGCACGCTGGCCAGCTCTCGCCTGAAGAACCTCTTGGTGCCCGGAGTCGAAGGCTGGTGGACGGTTCACCTGCCTGAGGGTGAGAGGATGACGATCTACGATGCGGCGATGCGCTACCGCGAGGAAGGCGTAGCCTTGCTGATCCTGGCGGGCAAGGAGTATGGCTCCGGATCCTCGCGCGACTGGGCTGCCAAGGGCGTGCGCCTGCTCGGCGTGCGCGCGGTCATTGCCGAGAGCTTCGAGCGCATCCACCGTTCGAACTTGGTGGGCATGGGGGTGCTGCCGCTCGAGTTCCAGCCGGGCGAGAACCGCGAGACGCTGGGGTTGACTGGCAGGGAGACCTACGCCATCGAAGGCGTCGCCGAGGCGTTGCAGAGCGGGCACCGCACGGCCCGGGTCCGGGCCACCGCAGCCGACGGCGTGGAGAAGATCTTCAAGGTGAAGGTGCGCGTGGACACGCCCCAAGAGGCCGAATACTACCGCAACGGCGGCATCCTGCCGTACATGCTGCGGCAACTGGCGGCGCAGGCGGTCCCAGCGGGCACAGATCCGGCGTCGTGAACCGGGCCGTCGGCTGGCGGCAGCCCGGCTTGGGGGGTCGAGACGCGGCCCCCAACGGCCGATCGCCGCGCCGCGACCGGCGCGAGGAGATGCCGCAGCCGGCGGGAGGGGCCCGCTCTGGCGGCGGGGTTCAGGGAGCCGAGACTCGGGCCTGCGAGGAGCGGATTGGGAGGCAGCGATCAGCGCGCCAAGCGCACGGGTCTCATCGTCGTCCTGCGTAGGATTCGTCCAGGATCTCGATGACGTGCAAGACGCGCTGGCCCCGGCCCCAGCGCGCCACTCCGTAGCGCAACTGCAACAGGCAGCCCGGATTGGCGGTGGCGATCACCGAAGCCCCGGTCGCGTTGATCTGCTCCATCTTGCTGCGCAGGATGGAGTCGGCCATCTGGGCATGCAGCGCATTGTAGATGCCCGCGCTACCGCAGCAGGAATCGGCGCCCGGCAGTTCGACGAAGTGCAGGCCAGGCACCGCGGCCAGCAACTGACGCGGCGCGGCTCGGATCTTCTGGCCGTGCGCGAGGTGGCAGGAATCCTGATAGGTGACGGTCATCTCGAGTGGCTGCAAGCCTCCCCGCAAACCGAGCGTCGCCAGCAGTTCGGTCACGTCGCGTACCCTGGCGGCGAAGGAGCGAGCCCGTGCGGCGTAGTCGCGATCGTCCTCGAGCAGCTCGCCGTATTCTTTCATCGTGGAGCCGCAGCCCGCTGCGTTGGTGACGATGGCGTCGCAATCCTCACGCAGGAGGGCGTCCACGTTGCGGCGCGCCAGTTCGCGTGCCTTCTCGATGCGGCCGGTGTGCGCGTGGAGCGCGCCGCAGCAGGTCTGCCTGCGGGGCACGACGACTTCGCAACCGTTCTTCTGGAGAACCCTCACGGTGGCCTCGTTCAGGCGGGCGAAGCAAACGTTGGCTACGCAGCCGGCCAGCAGCGCCACACGCGCGCGGCGCTCGCCCTCGGCGGGGAAGACCTTGCCGATGTGGCGGTAAAAGAAGGGCGGCTCGGCGCGCGGAGCCAGCCGAGCCAGTCGCCCCAGGCTGCCCAGCCGATCGAGCAGGCCCGATCGCTCGGCCGCAGTGCGCATGCCCGTGGCCTGGTAGAGCCAGAGCAGCGTGCCTGCCGCACGCAACCAGAAGGCAGACGGCAACAGCACGTCCATCGCGGCTCGCCGCGCAAGCCGCGCTGGCCACGGTCGCGGCCGCTTGCGCTCCATCTCGGCGCGCGCCGATTCGATCAGGCGACCGTAACGCACTCCGGACGGGCAGGCGGTTTCGCAAGCGCGGCAAGCCAGGCACAGCTCCAGGTGGCGGACGTAGGAATCCGAGATCGGCGCGCCTTCCGCCACGCGCACCATCTGGTAGATGCGGCCTCGCGGGGAATCCGCTTCGAGACCCAGTTCCCTGTAGGTAGGGCAGGCGTTCAGGCAGAGGCCGCAGTGCACGCAGCGATCGAGCAAGGCGCGCAGCGGCGAGATGGCAGCGCCTTCGATCCTCAACCCTCTCTCAGATGCGCCCATACAACCTGCCCCGGTTCAGCAGACGGTGCGGATCGAAATGCTCCTTGAGCCGCTCCATCAGAGCGAAATCCGGTCCGGGTTTGGGCCAGAGTGCGGCGCCCGTTTTTGCCTCGGGTGCGGAGAATTCGACCACCGCTGGGTATCCCCGGGCGGCAGCCTCCCGCGCGAAGGCCTCAGCCTCGCGGGACGATTCGAAATGCGCCCACGCCACCCCGGAGCCGGCACGCGCAACTGCGGGTGCTTCCACGCCATCCAGCAGGCGTCCGAGCCCGGCCAGCGTGGTCGAGACGCGCACGACCGCCGCCCTCGGGTGCGACCCCAGAAAGGAGGGAATGAACTCCCGCACGCCCTCCCAGAGCCGGCTCGCCTCCTCCTCGTCGAGCTCGCGCCAGCCGGGCAGCTCCCCCCTGTACCGGGCCAACACGGCTTCGCTGCCGCCTGCTTCGACCGCCAGCAGATAGCGCTCGTAGCCCAGCCTCCGGGCGGCAGCTGGGTTCAACAGATCGAGCGCCGCGGGTTGCAGGGGGCTCGCCAGGAGGCGATCGCGCTCGGTCATGGCCGGGGCCAGGGCGCCGAACTCCCTCACGAAGGTGCGCCAGCACCGGGGAACAGGATAGAGGCGGAAATTCGCCGAGACGATGACGGCGAGCGTGCCGAAGGAGCCGATCATCAGGCGTGCGAGGTCCAGCCCGGCGACGTTCTTGACCACCATGCCGCCGGATTCGACGATCCTACCTTCGAGAGTGGCGAAACGCATGCCGATGAGCATGTCACGCGCGGTCCCGTAGAGGCGGCGCCGGGGGCCAGCGGAATTGGCGGCCAGTATGCCGCCCACCGTGGCCCGGCCGGCGAAGGGCGGATCGAGCGGCGCCATCTGCCCGCGCTCCGCCAGCAGGGCGCTGAACTGGGCCCATGGCAAACCGGCCTCGACGCTGATGGTCAGATCGTTCGGGTCGTAGGCGAGCACGCGGTTGAGCCGGCGCGTCGAGATCTCGACGTCGGCCTGATCGAGCGGCCCGCCTGCCGCGTCCTTGCTGCGCGCTCCAGCCACGCGGATGCTCTGGCGGCGGCTGGCGGCTTCGCGCAGCGCTTCGGCGAGTTCGCCGGCGTCGGCAGGCTCCACGGTACGCATCGGCAAGAATCACTACTCTGGCCTTTTCGCGGCCGCCTTGTCAAATCCCGGAGCGGGCGCATTCGACTAAACTAGCTCTGCGACCTGATGCGCTACCGGGACCGAAGGGAAGCGGGCCAGAGGCTGGCGGAAAGGCTGCTGGATTACCGCGACCGGCCGGACGTGGTGGTGCTCGGGCTGCCGCGCGGAGGCGTAGTGGTGGCCTACGAGGTGGCGCGCCGGTTGCACGCGCCGCTCGACGTCTTCGTGGTGCGCAAGCTGGGCGCGCCGGGCCAGCAGGAACTGGCGATGGGGGCGATCGCCAGCGGCGGCGTGCGCGTGCTGAATCCCGCAGTGGTCGAAGTGTGGGGCATCCCCTCCCGCGTGATCGAGGAAGTGACCGGGCAGGAGCTGTACGAGCTGGAGCGTCGCGAGCGAATCTACCGGGGAGGGCGGCCGCTGATGCAGCTGGAGGGTCGCACGGTTATTCTGGTGGACGACGGCATCGCCACGGGCGCGACCATGCGCGCGGCGGTCGCCGCACTACGCAAGCTGAACCCGGCGCGCATCGTTGCGGCCGCGCCCACAGCCGCCCCCCAGGCCTGCGAGCTGCTGGCAAGTGAGGCCGACGAGGTGGTCTGCGACATCACGCCCGACCCCTTCTATTCGGTGAGCCTGTGGTACGAGGACTTCACGCAGCATTCCGACGAAGAGATTCGCGAGTTGCTGGAACGCGCTGCGAGGGAGCCGCGCGAAGGAGAGGAGCCGGGCTAGTCCGTCGGGGGGGCGACTTGCAAAGGGGGCAGGAAGGCTGTCCCTGCTGCTACACTGGAGGCAGGGCGAGGGAGGGCGTTCGCGCGATGCCGAAGGGCTACGTGGCCATCAATGTAGAGCGCTGCAAAGGGTGCGGCTTCTGCGTCGAGTTCTGCCCTACGCACGTGCTCGCCATGTCATCGGCGTTCAACTCCAAAGGCTACCATCCGCCGCACGTCGTCAACCCGGACAAGTGCACGGGCTGCGATCTGTGCGGCATGTATTGCCCGGATTTCGCCATTTTCGGTTGGAAGGCGCCGGCATCCAAGAACGGAGCCAAGTCCGATGCCGCACGCTGATCCGAGAGGCGTACTGACCGGCGTTCATTTCATGGACGGCGACCACGCCGCTTGCGAAGGCGCGCTGGCCGCGGGAGCGCGTTTCGCGGCCGGTTATCCGATCACTCCCTCCACCGAGATCGTCGAGCGCTTCGCCGCGCGGATTCCCACCGTGGGCGGCGTCTTCATCCAGATGGAGGATGAGCTGGCGGCTTCGATCGCGGTGGCGGGTGCCGTGTGGGCTGGGGCCAAGGCGTTCACGGTGACCTCGGGGCCGGGTTTCTCGCTGATGATGGAACACGTCGGTTTCGCCGCCATGACGGAGACGCCTTGCGTCTTCATGAACGTGCAACGCGGCGGACCCTCGACAGGCTTGCCCACGCTGCCCGCTCAGGCGGATATGATGCAGGCGCGCTGGGGATCGCACGGGGATTACGAGATCATCGCGTTGGCGCCCAACTCGCCGCAGGAGTGTTTCGATCTGGCCATCCGCGCCTTCAATCTGGCCGAGGAGTTCCGCGTGCCGGTGATGCTGATGATGGACGAGTGCGTGGGGCACATGACGGAAAAGGTCGTCATCCCGCCGGCTGAACAGATCGAGATCTACCCGCGCCGGCACACGCGCTTGCCCCCGGGCGAGTACCGGCCGTACCTGCCCGGTCCGGATCTGGTTCCCGAAATGGCCCATGCCGGCGAGGGATACCGCTTTCACATCACCGGGCTTACGCACGACGAGCGGGGCTACCCCTCGATGACCGCGGCGGCGCAGGATCGCTTGGTCAAGCGGTTGAAAGCGAAGATCACGCGCGCGGCGGACCGGCTGGCCTGCTACGAGGAGGACGGCACCGAGGATGCCGAGGCGGTGGTGATCTCTTACGGCATCACTTCGCGCGTGGCGCAGCGCGCGGTGGAGCTGGCGCGGGCGCGGGGCGCGCGGGTCGGCAGGCTCCGCCTGATCACGGTGTGGCCTTTCCCCACGCGCCAGATCCGCGCACTGGCCGGCCGGGTCAAGGCCCTCATCGTGCCGGAGCTGAACCTGGGTCAGATGGTGCTCGAGGTCGAGCGGGCCGCGGCGGGGCAGGCCGAGGTCATCTCCGTACCCCATGCGGGCGGTGGCGTGCACGCACCCGAGCAGATCCTGGACGCTATCATGGAGGTGCTCGAATGAGCGGCGAAATGCGGGAGCCGGCCGGGCTGGGACCGCGGCCGGAAGCAGAAATTCCGCAGGAGTCCTGCGCCTACGAGCCGGAGAACCCGGTCGAGCAGTTCCTGCGCGCCGATCGGATGCCCCACATCTGGTGTCCGGGCTGCGGGATCGGGACCACGGTGAATTCCTTCGCCCGCGCGCTGCTTGAGGCCGGGTTGGACCTGGACCGCGTGGTCGTGGTTTCGGGCATCGGCTGCACGGGGCGCGTGGCCGGGTACGTGCGGCTGGATTCCTTCCACACCACGCACGGGCGGGCCATCCCCTTCGCCACCGGGCTGAAGCTCGCCAACCCGAATCTGACCGTGATCGTGTACTCGGGCGACGGGGACCTGTTCGCCATCGGCGGCAACCACATCATTCACGCGGCGCGTCGCAATCTCGACCTGAAGGTCATCT
>JANXAE010000149.1 GCA_025062235.1 Bryobacteraceae bacterium | reverse complement strand
ATGTCCACCTCGTGCGTGGCCACGACCACGTCGCGCACCGGGTCGCGCTCGACGTAGCTGGCCTTTCCGCCGGCGCCATCGAAGCGCACCGAGACCTCGCGGCGCTTGCGGCCTTCGTGCGCCCGCAGCGTCGAGCTGGCGGCGCAAAGTCCGGCATCCATGAGCACAACGTACTCGTTGTCCACCCGGTAGAGCCGCGAGACCAGCCCGGCCGATTGGAGCCTCAGTTGTGCCCGCCAACCCCCGTTCTCGCCCGCATGGCTCCAACTGAGCCGGACGTTGCCGGCATGGACGAGGCGCCATTCCGCGCGGTAGTAGAGCTCCTCCTGCTGGGGCAGAATGCCCGCAGGCGAAGCCGTCTCCGGAGGTTCCTGCCCCCACGGCCGGGCGGGGAGGGCCAAAAGCCCAGCCAACACGCCGGCCAGCAATGCGACGCGGCAATCCACCGCCATGAAACCCGAGTGTCGCAGATCGGTCCGCATAGCCGCAACAGCCTGCCTCACCAGGAGCCTTCCAGGCGGAACGCATAGGGCGGCAGCCGCAACATCCGGCCGCTGGCAAGGCGCACGGTCGCGGCATCCTCGCCGAAGTTCAGCAACGCCAGCATCCCGTTTTCCAGCACGCTCCAGTACACCCAGGGCGGCTTCTCCATCGCGAGCGCACGGCGCACCGGCGGACGCAGGACGTCCAGCGCCCTCAACTGATCCCGCACGAAGCGCGCGTAGGGCTCGCCCGGCTCCGGATCGCCCCGGAACCAGATCACGCGCCCCTGGCCTGTCCTTCCTTCTTGCCAGCGCCGGGCGACGGAGTTGTCGCCTTCGACCGTCTCCAACAGGCCGCGCGGGCGCTCTGGGTAGATGAGCACGCCGCCGCGCTCGACCCACTGCGCGATCCGCTCCAGCACTCGTCTCTCGGTGACGTAGCCCCACAGGAACACCAGCACGCGGTAGCGATCCAGGGCGCCTTCCTCGATCATCGGTTCGCTCACGTAGTCGAAGTCCAGGCTCGAGCGCATCGCTTCGGCGCGGCTCAGGAAGGCGGAAGCCCACAGGTAGCGGATGACTTCGTCGTCCAGCTTGATGGTCGTATCGGGATAGAAGGCGGCAACCTCCACCAGCGGCGGTGCGCGCCGGTCGAGCAATCGTGCGTGTGTCAGCCAGGCCTCGATCGCCTGGTCGTTGCCGTAGAGGTTGGCGTGGTAATAGAAAAGATGGTCGGCGCCGTTGGTGATGGTGTTGAAGAGCCGCGCCACCACGCCGCGCGCGCTGCCGAAGCCGCCGGGTTCGTAGCCGAGCGCCGCCCCGTAGAAGCGGGCTGCCGATGAGGCCATGCGCGTGATGGCGAAATTCTGCGCGAAGTTGTCGCTCTCGTTGGTCAGTCGGATGCCGCCTTTCAGGCGCGCCATCGCCCGCGCTTGGTGCGTGTAATCGGTCCCGATCTCCACCGGCCCCCAGCCTCCCGAGGATTGGTAGATCGCGGCGCCAGGCAAGGCTGCACGCGCCCATTCGGCCCACTGCTGGCACCACTGGCTCATGGAGCCGACGTACCAGTCGGCGAAATCCAGCCTCTTGCGCCGGGCCACCGCCGTCGCCGGCAGGAACGGTTCGATCTCGTCGAAGGAGTTGTAGTTCTCCTGCCAGCTCCGGTTGAGTTCCCCGATGTTGCCGTAGCGCTGCTTCAGCCAGTTCTGGAAGTGCGTCCTGGCACAGGGATCGCCGGCCCAGTAGCCGATGTGGGTGTGGATCGGCCGCCCTCGCCAGCCCCATCCGCCTCGCGCCGGGTACTGTGCCTCGCCGTAGTTGCCGCTGGGGCCGAGCCTCACGCCCAGCAAGACCTGGCGCCCCCCGTAGCGCTTTCCGAACTCTGCGAGAAACCGCTTCACGTGGGAACTCTGGTGGTTGCAGAAGATGGTCTGGATGTCGTTGCGTAGCCGATGCTCCAGGCACACGAAGCCGCGGTTTTCCGGCGAGCGGTAGAACCATTCGGGCAGCGTGTAGGCCGAGCCTACGACGAGCAGCGGGAACCAGCGCAACCCGTGGCGTTCGATCTCGGCCGCCACCGCGTCGTAGTAGCTCCAGTCGAACAGGCCGGGCGAGCGCTCGACGAAATCCCATTTGACGTAGCTCTCGATGCCGTTGAAACCCAGCGCGCGGGCCAGCGGCAGCAGCTCGCGCAGCTCGCCGAGGGCGCGAGGCAGGTCTTCGGGTCGGGGTGCGTCGGCGCCGGCGGTGGTCACCAGTTGCAGGGGCCGCGCAAGGCGCAGCGCTGGTTCCACCAGAGGGGGCCGCTCGGTCGGCGGTAGGCTGTCCACGAGCAAGGCCGAGCGCAGGCGGTCGAGACCTTCGATACGAATTTCGGTCCCGTCCGCGAGTGCACCCAGCTCGAAGACCGCTCTCCGCGGCCGTCGCGTATCGAGGCGGGAGATGTTGGATCGGCTGTGCACGGTTACGCCCCGGCCGCCGACGCTGATCAGCCCGTAGCCGCGGTCAGGATGCTCGAGCACCAGCCAGAGGGGCGTGGGGAACGCACTCCGGCAGCGCAAGAGAAATCCCGCGCGATGGAAGTAGTCTCCCAGCGGCCTGAGCACAGCCACTCGCCCTGCGCCCTTGCCTTCCCAGTCGTAGGCTGCGCGCGGCCCCTCGACGAGCGCCAACCCGCGCGAGACTCCCGACGCCTCCCAACGGGCCAACTCAGCGGCCCACGCCGTCGCCGCCAGCGCCAGCGCCAACCTCCATCGCACCCGACCGCCTCCCCGAGGCAGTAGCCGCCTCTTGCGAACTGCGGCGTCCCAATATAGCAGAGACCACGGACCACCTTACGGCGCAGAGTCCAAGCACCGCCTTGCGGCGGGATTCTTGCGACTCGCAGCGCCGGCCAGCATCTAGAAGAATGACCGGCCAGGACCAGACCTGAAGCCGGTCGCCTCGGTTGCTGATGAGTTCCCCGGCTGAGAATGCAGATCTTCACCGATAGGGCAGACAGGTATTTCCGACTGTTTTTCGCCGCTTTCCTGCTCGCCTTGCTCGGCGGGATCACGCTCTTTGCTTTTGCTTCGCGCCCTCAGTTCACCGAGGTGGGTTACTCGCCGGTGCAGCCGGTGCCCTACAGTCACAAATTGCACGCGGGGGATCTGGGACTCGACTGCCGTTACTGTCACATCGGCGTGGAACAGTCAGCCCATGCCGGCATCCCGCCGACCGAGGTCTGCATGAACTGCCATGCCCGGGTGAAGAAAGACAGCCCGCGGCTGGCGAAAGTCCGTGAAAGTTACGAGACCGGGCAACCGGTGAACTGGGTCCGCATTCATCGTCTGCCCGATTACGTTCATTTCAACCATCAGGCCCATGTCCTGGCGGGCGTCAGTTGCGTGAGCTGTCACGGCAGGGTGGATCAGATGGTGGAGGTCCGGCAGGTCGAGCCGCTCAGCATGGCCTGGTGCCTGGACTGCCACCGCAACCCGGCGCCCTCGTTACGCCCGCCGGAGCTGGTGACGCGGCTGGACTGGCAGCCCGACCGCGACCCGGCCGAGATCGGTCGGGAGCTGATGGCCAGCCGCCGGATCAAACCACCGACGCATTGCTCGGCTTGTCACCGATGAGCGAGAGATCCAGCAAGTATTGGCGGAGCCTGGGCGAGATCTCCGGCGATCCGCAATTCCGGCAGTGGTTGGAGCGCGAGTTTCCCGAGTACGCCTCCGAGTGGGTCGGTTCCCGCCGCGCGCTGCTGAAGCTCATGGCGGCCTCCTTCGGCCTTGCCGGCCTCACCTCGTGCCGACGACCGGAAGAGAGAATCCTGCCAGCTGCGAGGGGGGTCGAAGGTTACGTTCCCGGCCGCCCACTTTATTACGCCAGCATCATGACCTTGGCTGGCTTTTCGACGGGCGTGCTGATCGAGACCCACGAAGGGCGCCCCATCAAGATCGAGGGCAACCCCGACCACCCAGCCAGTCGTGGCGCCGCCACCGCGTTCGCCCAGGCGTCGGTGTTGGGATTGTACGATCCCGACCGCTCGCGCACCGTCTTGCGCCAGGGGAGGCGTTCGAGCTGGGAGGAATTCGAGGCCTTCCTCGCCGAGCACATGAAGCAGGCGGGCAAGGGCGAAGGGCTGCGGGTGGTCAGCGGAGCCATCGGATCTCCGTCGCTTGCCTGGTTGAAAGCGGCCTTGCTCGATCGCTATCCCGCTGCTCGCTGGGTCGAGTACGAACCCCTGGGCCGGGATGAGGAACTGGCCGGCGCCGAGCTGGCTTTCGGCCGCGTCGTCCAGCCGCAGTATCGGTTCGACCAGGCCGACGTCATCGTCTCGCTGGATGCCGACTTCCTCGGCTTGGACTGTCTGGCGCCGGCATGGATTCGCCAGTACAGCGATAGGCGGCGTGTCGCTTCCGATGCTCGCCCGATGAACCGCCTGTACGTCATCGAGACCCATTACTCGCTGACGGGCGCCAGCGCGGATCATCGCTGGCGCGCCCGACCGAGCCAGATCGGCGAAGTGGCGCGCGGCATGGCGCGTCAACTGGGTGTGGGAGGCTTCAAGGTGCTCGAGCCCGGCCAACCGCAGTGGCTCGCCGCCGTGGTGCGCGACCTCGAGCGGCATCGCGGACGCTGCCTCGTGCTGGCCGGACCACGGCAACCCGCTCGGGTGCACGCGCTGGTTCACTGGATCAACCATGCACTTGGCAACGTCGGGCGCACGGTCTACTATACCGAACCGGTGGTGAGGACCGACGCTGCGGGCCTGCTCACGCTGGCGGCGGAGGCGGAAGCGGGTGAGGTCAAGACGCTGCTCGTGCTGGGGGCGAATCCCGTGTACAACGCCCCCGCCGACGTCGGGTTCGCCGCCTTGCTCAGGCGCGTGCCCGTCACGATCCATCTCGGTCAGGAACCCGACGAGACGGCTGCGCTGGCGACGTGGCATCTGCCCGAGGCGCACTATTTGGAGTCCTGGGGAGACGGGCGCGCGGTGGATGGGACTGCCGCCATCCAGCAGCCCGTCATCGCCCCCCTGTTCGGCGGCCGCACCGCGGCTGAGGTCGTTGCGCAGCTGGTGGGAGGAACGGAGCGCCGCGCCTACGACATCGTCCGGCAATACTGGTTGCGCCAGTGGAAAGGACCCGATGCAGAACAGGCGTGGGCGCGAGCGTTGCACGATGGCGTGATCCGCGGCACCGAGTTCGCTGCCCTGCAAGTTTCCCCCGACGTTCGCCGGCTGCGGGAGCTGCTCGAGCAGCCGTTTGCCCCTGGCACCGATCTGGAACTCGAGTTCGTTGCCAGTTCCGCGACCTACGACGGACGGTTCGCCAACAATGGTTGGTTACAGGAAGCGCCCGATCCCATAACGAAGCTGACCTGGGACAATGCCGCCTGTCTGAGCCCGGCGACCGCACGCGCCCTGGGCGTCGAGAACGGCGACGTGGTGGAGCTGGAAGCCGGCGAGCGTCGCATCCAGGCTCCGGTCTGGGTCGCGCCGGGCCAGGCCGACGGCGCCGTCTCGATCGCCCTGGGCTACGGCCGTACACGATGCGGGCGCGTGGGCAATCGCGTCGGACACAATCCCTATCCTTTGCGCACGATCCCGACCCGGGGATTCGCCGTGGGCGTCAGACTGCGCAAGACCGGCCGGCGTTACCCGCTGGTGAGCACCCAGGAACACCACAGCATGGAAGGCCGGCCGCTGGTGCGCGAAGCTACCCTGGCGGAGTTCCAGGCACAGCCGGATTTCGCGCAACGCCGCGACCGCAAGCTCGAGGCGTTCTCGCTTTTCAAGGAGCATTCCTACAGCGAGGGCCACCAGTGGGCGATGGTGGTGGATTTGAACGCCTGCATCGGGTGCAACGCTTGCCTGCTGGCCTGCCAGGCGGAAAACAACATCCCCATCGTAGGCAAGGATCAGGTGCGGCGCGGCCGGGAAATGCACTGGATCCGCCTGGATCGTTACTTCACCGGTGAGCCCGACGATCCGCAGATCGCCTGGCAGCCCATGGCCTGCCAGCATTGTGAAATGGCCCCGTGTGAGACCGTTTGCCCGGTGGCGGCCACCAACCACACCCCGGAAGGCCTCAACGACATGGCCTACAACCGCTGCATCGGCACGCGCTATTGCGCGAACAACTGCCCCTACAAGGTGCGGCGCTTCAACTTCCTCGATTAT
>JANXAE010000148.1 GCA_025062235.1 Bryobacteraceae bacterium | reverse complement strand
CTCTTAGCTCCTATTTGCCCGGCAGCGCGTCAGTTGCGGCAGGCGACGTGTCCAAGCCCGTCGGGCCGGCCTCCGGCGCCCGGCGCGTTCGCGGAAAGTTTCCATATGGGCAAGCAGGAGCGTCAGGACGGCGGAAGAAGCTGACGAGCGATCGAGCGGATTTCATAGGGATCCCCGCGGAGCGCCTTGGGCAGAAGGACCGCGGGGACCCCGGTTCGACCAACCCAAGGGGCTGGCGAACGCCCTTCTATTCTGATTCACGTCTGCCAGCCCCGGATACAGGAGGACAGAGTATGGCTGGCAGGTTTCTTGGCGCCACCCGGCAGCTGCGGCATGCCCTTTGCCTGGCAGCTGCCGGCCTTGCGGCGGTCTCAGCGCATCCCTCACCCGTTGAACCAGAGGCAGGCTCGAACTTTTGCGTGGCGGTAGTGGATCCACACGGGCTGAGAGTTCAAGGGGTGACGATTCTGTTGGCGCCGCTCGCCGCGGCGCCACTCCGGCAGGGCCTGACCGACTCAGACGGAAGCTGGTGCGTGCATCTGGCGCCAGGCGCCTACGTGGTGCGTGCTGCCGGTCGGGGCATGGAAGGTGCGGCCCGGCTGGTCACGGTGCCGCCGGGAGGGCAATCGCAACAGATCGAGCTGTCATTGAAGGTCTCCTCGCTGGCAACCCAGGTCGAAGTGACTGCGTCGCGCCTGCCGGAGTCCCTCTGGGATGCGCCGCTGCCCGTCCGGCAGGTGGACCGGCGGCACTTGCGGGCGGTCGGCGCCCGGCAGCTCAACGACGCGTTGCAGGAGATCCCTGAGGTCGTGACCTTCGCGGGCGGCCAGCACTCAGGCGGCGCTAGCGCGAACGTGCAAGGCTTCGCCTCGCGCGACGTCGAGATTCTGCTGGATGGCCAGCCCCTCTTCGGCAGGGTGAACGGCTACGTGGACCTGAACCAGTTCGACGCCTCCTTCATCGAGGCGATCGAAATCAAGACTGGGGCGAGCGCGATGACCTATGGCCTGCAGGGCATGGGTGGCGTGATCCATCTGCTGACGAGGCGGGCGGCTGAGGGCCGGCACGCAGGCTTCGAAGCCGGATACGGCTCTTTCAACACCGCGTTGGCGCGGGCCGAGGCCGGTTACGCAGCGCGCGGATTTGCGCTTTACGGCGCGGCAGCCATGCAGCGCGGGCTCGGCTACCACCTGATCCCGACAGCCATCGGGAAGACTCAGCCCGCCAACCGCGTCCGCAATGTTTTCCAAAGCGTCTATCTGCCGGCCTGGAAGAACTGGAATGCGGCTTCCACCTTCCTGTTCCTGGACCAGAATTTCTGGGGTTTCGACGGTTCGCCGGCCACGGGCATCTATGATTTCCGGCGGCCCAAGCGCCGCGTGATCTTGTTGCCCAGGGCCACTTACACGCTGGGCGGCAGCAGCCTGCTGGCATTGCGCGCCCGGCGGATTTACTATCGCTCGGACGAGGACGTCGTCTACCGCGCGCCTTTCTCGCTGCGCGGCCAGAAGACCGAGAACATGGCCGAGGGCGGCGATGCCGAGTGGACCGTCGCGCGCGCCGACGGTCTTCGCTTCGCAACCAGTCTTTATTTCAACCATCACCGCATGGTCGGCGAGCGGCTAACCACCAGCGGCAACGAGGCCTCGACCGCTGTCTGGTCGCAGCTCAGCACGGCCGAAGTCCCGCTGGCGTCGGGCTGGCGCCTGCTGGCGGGCTACCGTGCCGATCGAGACCGCCTGTTTGGTGCCCGGCTTTCGCCGCAACTGGCGGTGGCTTGGCGGCCCTCGGACCGGCTGTCGCTCTCCGGCGGCGCTACGCGTGGAGTGCGCGCTCCGGATTTCAACGAGATGTACATCTTCCACACCCACGCGGGCGGGCGCGTGGTCATCTACGGCGAGCCGACGCTCCGGCCGCAACGTTCCTGGTCATATCACGCCGGTGCACTGGTGCACGCCATCCCAAAGTCGCGATTGGAAACACGCCTGTTCCACCACGACCTCACGGATTTGATCGAAGCGGCGTTCCAAGCCCGGCAGGGGATAGCGAGCATCTATCGCTACGCCAATATCGGGCGCGCCAGGATCCGGGGCGGCAGTGCGAACTTGCACTACACGCCCAGCCGTCGGTGGGAGCTTTCGCTGGGCTATCAATACCTGGACGCGAAAGATATTCGTAGCCGGCTGCCCCTGGTCTACGCTCCCCGTCATCGCGGCAACGTCCGACTCACTTTCGCGGAAGGGAGGCAGGGACTGCTGGTGAGTCTCTTTGCGAACTTTACCAGTCCGACCTACTACGGCACGAGCGGCGGCGCCCCGGTCTACATGCGGGGCTTCGAGCTGATGGGGATCAACGCGGAGAAGGAGTTGGGCGGCGGCCTGATGCTCCGCTTGACCCTGCGCAACCTGACCGGGGACGTGGATCCGGCCTTTCGGCTGACGGCTCCGCGCAGCGTGGAGGCCTCGCTTCGCTGGAGGTTCGGAGGGCAGGAGAACTGAGATGACCGCTCGCTTGTGTCTGTTGACACTTTCGGCGCTGGGGTGGACGGCGAGCCTGGACAAGGTCGGGGATGCTTCCCCGGTGCGGGCCCTCGTCATCACATCCCATCCCGAAAGCCTCCGAAGGGCGCTGGGGCTGTTCGAGGCACGTTACGGCACGGGCCGGCTCTGGCTGGCGCTTTCCAACGAGCAGCTCGATTGCGAGCTCCTACGCACTGCACAGGTGGTCTTTGTCGAGGGCGGCTTCTGGTCGGAGGCGATGAACGCCTGCAAGCCCGTGGCCCGAGAGATGGCCTCCCGGGGCACGATCTTCGGCGGCATCATGGCTTCGCTGGTCTCGGCCCACTGGGACGTGCCCGTGAGCAGCGCCCTGGCGGAAGCCTCGCGGCACCTGCTCGTCGGCGGAGCCGAGAATCTGGTGGGCTTTCTCGTCCTTCTGTACAACGCGGTCAAGGGCGACAACGTACTGCAGAAGCCGCCGCTCGAACAGCGTCCCGAATCCGGCATCTACCATCCGGAGGCCGGGGCGCCTTTTGCTTCGCTCGCGGAATACGAGCGATGGTTGGCCGCGCGCGGGCGAGGCGTTGGTCCGCGGGTCGGACTTCAGTTTTTCAAACTTCTGCTCGACCACTGCAAGACCGCTCCCGTGGACGCCATGATCCGGGCCTTGGAGCAGCGCGGGTTGACACCCGTGGCGGCTTTCGGTTGGCCGCTGAGTCGGGTTGAAGATTGCTTCGTACGCGACGGGGTACCGGTGGTCGAGTTGGTGATGCTGCTCGATGCGGTCATGCCCAGTCTCGCCAACACGCAGTTCCTCGAAAAGTACGGTTTGCACGCGATGCACCTCATCACGACGTCAGCCACGGAGGCCGAGTGGCGCGCCAGCCGCAGCGGGCTCCCGCCGGGAAGATTGCCTGTGCTGATTGGGAATCCCGAGCGCTCGGGCGTCACGGAGCCGATGCTCATCGCAACCACCGAGGCGACGCCGGAAGGGACTCGACTGGTCCCACTGCGGGGACAAATCGAGCTGGCTGCCGACCGTGTGGCGCAGTGGGTGCGCCTGCGACGCACGCCCAACGCCGAGAAGCGCCTGGCCCTGATCTATTACAACAATCCGCCCGGGAAGGCCACGCTCGGCGCGAGCTATCTGGACCTCATCCCCAGCCTGCGCAACGTGCTGGCGCGCCTGCGCGAGGAGGGCTACCGCACGGGCGACGAGCTCCCCGACGCGGAAGCATTGAAGAACATGCTGCTCCTTACGGGCCGCAACGTGGGCGAGTATGCGCCCGGGGAAGTCGAAAACTTGGTGCGCGAGGGCCGTGCGGTACTGCTGCCCGTTCAACGCTACCAGGAATGGTTCCGCCAGTTGCCCGACGAGTTCCAGCGCGGGGTCAAGCGCGTATGGGGCGAGCCGGAGCGGGCACAGTTGATGACGGTGCGCCGCAACGGCCAACTGCACTTCGTGATCGCCGGTTTGCGTCTGGGCAACCTGTGGCTGGGGCCTCAGCCGCTACGAGGGGAACTGGCGGAGGCCGATGCGCGGACGCACGACCGCAACACGCCACCGCCGCATTCCTACATAGCGGCGTATCTGTGGATCCGCAGGGAATTCCAGGCCCATGCCCTGATCCATTTCGGCCGGCATGGCACGCTGGAGTGGCTGCCGGGCAAGGACGTGGCCCTGAGCGAGAGCGACCCCGGCACGGTGCTCGTGGGCGATCTCCCGCACCTCTATTACTACCTGGTGGACGGCGGCGGAGAGCATCTGCAAGCCAAGCGGCGATCGGCGGCGGTGATCCTCAGCCACATGACGCCCGTGCTGGCAGAGGCCGGCCCTGCCTCGGATTACCGCGAGCTGAAAAGCGCGCTCGAGAACTACCAGGCGACCCGGGAAAGCTCACCGACGGTGGCGGACGAGCACGCGCACACAGCCTGGGACCAAGCACGGCGTCTGAAGCTCGACCAGCAGTTGAACCTCAGCGAGTCTCAACCGGTTGCCGAAAGGATGGACCGACTCGCGGCCTATCTGCACGAGGTAGAGGAACAAGCGATCCCGCTGGGATTGCACCGCATCGGGGAAGCCATCCCAGAGTCTGCCTTGCGGGAGGCCGTGATCGCATTCCTCAAGAACGGGGCGACCTCGCAGTTTCGGGCGGAGGTGCTGGCGAACGCCGAGGTTTGGGCGGCGGCGATCTTGGAGGGCAACAGCGAGCGGATCGCGGCCAGCGAGGCGGGCCGGAAGCTGATCGCGGAGGCCGCGGCATGGGTGGCCGCGCTGAGGGCCTCGCCAGCGGCCGAGCTCTCCCGGCTGGTCCAGGCGCTGGAGGGACGGTACGTACCCAGCGGCCCATCGGGCGATCCTCTGCGGGTGAGCGATGCATTGCCTACCGGGCGGAATCTCCACGACCAGGATCCGCGCTCCTTCCCGACCAAGGCCGCATGGGCTGCCGGTGAGCGGATGGCGCGCGAGTTGATCGAGAGCTATGGGAGAAAGCACGGCGCTCCCCCGAAGCGTGTCTCGTTCGTGCTGTGGTATGGCGAGACCGGGCGCACTCAGGGCCTGCTCGAGGCGCAGGCGCTCGCGTTGCTGGGCGTACGGCCTGTCTGGAACGGACGCGGCCAGGTGGTGGACGTGGAACTGATCCCGGCGGCCGAGCTGGGGAGGCCGCGTGTGGACGTTCTGCTCACCGTATCGGGCCTGTACCGGGATGGCATGCGGGAGAAGCTGGCCCTTTTGGACAAAGCGGTGCGGTTGGTGCTCGAGGCCTCGGAGGACAATGTGGTGCAGGCGCAGACTCTCGAGGTGGAGAACCAACTGAAGGCTTTGGGCGTCCCCCCGGAGCTGGCGCACAGGGCGGCTCGCGCGCGCCTGTTCGGGCCCGCACCGGGAAGCTTCGGGGCGAGCATGACCGAGATAGTCGAGTCCTCGCGCGATGCGACACGCAGCGCGGAGGCCGCCAGGCTTTACCTGCGCAACATGAATTACGCCTACGGTGCCGGCCTGGATGGGCTCGAGGTCGCGGGCGCGCTGCGGGAGCACCTGCGGCGCAACCAAGTTGTCGTACACGCGCGCTCGTCGAATCTTTACGGGCTGATTGACAACGACGAAACCTACCAGTTCGCGGGCGGACTGAACGCCGCCACCCGCGAAGCCTCGGGCCGTGCCCCCGAGTTTCTGATCGCCAACGCCCGCAAAGCCGGCGGCGAACGTCTCGAGGAGGCGTCGGGCTTCCTGCGCCGCGAGTTGGCCACACGGCTGTGGAACGAGAAATGGATCGAGGGGATGAAGGCCGCTGGCTATGCCGGCGCACAGCAGATCGCTCGCGAAGTGGAGCACCTTTACGGCTTTCAGGCGACCGCGCCCGAGCAGGTGGATGGCGAGGTCTGGCAGCAAACGCTGGACATCTACATCAAGGACAAGCGACAGCTCGGGCTGGCTCGCTGGTTCCAACAAGCCAATCCCTTTGCACACCAGATGCTGGCTGCGCGCCTGATCGAAATCGACCGGCAGGGAGTTTACCGCTTCCAGGAGGCCGATCGCCGCCTGTTGGTGCGGGCATTCATCGAGTCCGTCAAGCAAAGCGGGGCGAGCTGCTATGCGAACGCCTGCGGCAATCGCAACCTGCTCCGCCACGTCGCGGCCTTGGCACGCGAACTGAAGGCGGTGCCGCATGCGGATCTACGTGCTTTGCAGCGGATC